>NZ_JBATGR010000037.1:0-22759 GCF_049665975.1 Eudoraea sp. | reverse complement strand
CACCAAACTCTGTTGGCTATGTCCGATACTTTTATGAAGGCTACTCAGGATGAAAAAATGACAACAACAATGAAAGATTTCTGTGCTTATTTTGCGGAGAAACTAGAATTAAAAAAGGATTAATCTACTGTTATGGTAATTGGCCATCCCTCAAATTGAGTTGCTTTACCCGTGGTAACATCACTATTTCTGGGCCAGCATTCAAAGGTTATATTCTTTTCAATTTTGTTAAATCTGATTAAACCGTAACCCCCTCCATTGGAAGGGCTCTCAGGATTTACATAGGCCATCATACTTATTCTATTTCCAAAACCATCCAAATAATCGCCAGTCCATGGTAATGCTGTATTATTGTTAGAATTAGCGCCAGCTTGTTCATCTTCCGGCCACCACCATCGACTATAATAGTCATTTACAATTGCAGGTACAATAAAGGCCCATGGTCCGTCCCTAAAGTCATTGATGCCATGTTGTATAACGGTAGCCAGATGTTGGTCTCCTGCTATATGAACGGCATTTGCGTTTTTTATTAGGCGTAATGCTTCGTCCCTTCCACTTTGTGGCCAGCCATTGGAATCCAAATCTGCATGTAATCTGTTGTCCAGTGAACCATGGATATGAGCACCCCCACAAAATCCTGTTTGGGATAACACCACTTTCATGACTCCCGAATTTTTACTACCCCAGTCCTTTAAAAAGATTAGTTGTCTTTCACCTAATAAAGTCAATCCCTCTAAATCAATTGAACTCGGATTGTATTGAGGATTCCTTATATGGTCCGGGCGTGGGCCTTGCTGTGGAATTTTACCCTCTGGTCCTGATTTAAATTTTCTATCTTCTAATATGGCAAAATCAATACCTCCCAGGGTAAGATTTGTGTAGTATACCCCAATGCCCTGTTCAATAGGTGTTGGATCGTAGGGATCCGGAAGATGCGCAGTTTGGCACCTTTCCACCATTTTTACATATTCCGGATGATAAGTATACCCTCCATCGCTGCTTCCTTTTGATGTGGATAGTTTGCCATTTTCTCCCCAAAGATTACCCTGTCCGATATCGTGGTCATCGGGAATAGTGATACATGGTCTGTTCCTGAAAGTTTCCCTGAATTGAAGCCCGAATTTAAGCCATGCAGCCGTATGCTCTGTATGATCATAGGACTGATCACCTGCAAAAAACATGAGATCCGGGTCCTGATAATTAATATTCCTTACGTAATTTTTCCTCAAACCCCTATCCTTGTTTGAATTACAGGAGAGAGCCGCCATTACAATTTCATTCTTATAATCAGGATTTTTTCTGATTGTTCCTTCAAAATAAGCTCGTTTCCCATGGGTAATTCTGTATTTTGTATGTTTTGAATAGTCCCAATTTTCTATCCTGAAAAGCGCAGACCAACCAAATTCATTGACATATTGTATTTGGACGACTTTCCATTTTTCATCTTGGTAAAGAGCTAAACTAATTTTCCTTGTTTCATCAGGGTAAAGAGGATAAAGTTGAGCCGTTAATTTAAGGACGTTGGCATGTACGGTATAAAGACCAAATGCCACAACACTGTCTCTGTTTACATTTAGATTAATAATTTCATTTGGAGGTCTGTTCCACCAGTCATTGGTCGCTAGTGTATCTATATTTTTAAAAGGGGAAGGTAATGGGGTTGATTGTGGCTGGGCAAAGCCCGTCTGCCATTGCATGGCAAACAATAGCAGGCAGCAGTTTAAAAGTTTACACATATAACAACTGATTAGAGATTTTAGATGTAAGGATTGCGTATTTTTGTTGACTAAAAAATATTTTGTAAAGTACATTTTCAGTAGGTATTAAATGTATAAATTTATTTATGGAAAATCATCAGGAGGCTCGGTTAATTTTTGTTTACAACGCCAATTCAGGCTTGCGAAATTCCCTTTTGGATGGAGCTCATAAAGCATTAAGTCCGCAGACATACCAATGTAATCTTTGTGATTTAACCTTTGGTGTAATTAATGAGAAAAAAGCCTGGAAGAGATTTCGTGAGGAAGAAGTCCGTAGCATGGAATTTCTACATAAGGATGAATTTAATAAGCAGTATGCTTCAAAATTCGGATATAAGTTTGAGTTTCCGATTGTATTAGTAGCAGTGAATAACGAGTTACAAGTATTTGTTTCTACAAAAGAACTCAATGAATTGGAAAATACAGATGCCTTAATCGATTTAATTAAGAATAGGGAAAAAGAAATGACAGCATAGGGGTCTGAGCTTTATTTTCCCTCAAATAATCCTTTATTAATTTCTTGAATATAGTTTAAAACCTCTTCCTTGCCCATGCCATTTGACGAGGAAGTAACAAAATGATTTGGGACTTCTTCCCATACGCCTAAAAGCAGTTGGTCTAAGTAATTCTTAACATTTCTTTCAATCGCTTTGGGCTTCAACTTATCTGCTTTGGTAAATATTATTGAAAAGGGGATGCCATTCTCACCCATCCATTGCATGAATTCAAGATCAATTTTTTGGGCTTCGTGTCTTATATCAATTAATAAAAAGGCACTTACTAATTGCTCTCTTTTGAGAAAGTAATCAGTAATATATTTCTGAAAAGTTTTCTTATCCTTCTTAGAAACGCGCGCGTATCCATATCCAGGAAGATCAACCAGGAACCATTGATCATTTATTTTAAAATGATTGATAAGTTGTGTTTTTCCAGGTCTTCCAGATGTTTTTGCCAAACTCTTGCGAGAAGTAAGCATATTTATCAGCGAAGATTTTCCAACATTTGATCTTCCTATAAAGGCATATTCTGGAAAAGGCTGGTTAGGGCACTTCTCTACGCTGGAGTTGCTCATTAAAAAGTCGGCAGACTTTATCTTCATGACAATAAATGTATTAGAATTTACGCTTCTGTAACCATTTGTCCAGAATGACATTGAAATCATTGGGATGTTCCATCATAGGTGCATGGCCGCACTCCTTTATCCAGAAAAGCTCCGAATCCGGTAGCAATTCATGAAATTCCCGTGCAACATTTGGTGGTGTTACAGAATCATTTTCACCCCAAATAATACAGGTTGGGGTCTTCATTTTCGGTAAATCTTTAGACATATTATGTCTTATGGCACTTTTGGCTATGGCTAGTGTTTTTATCAATTTCCGTCTGTCATTGACTGTGGCAAATACTTCATCGACAATTTCCTTAGTAGCTACTTCGGGATCATAAAAAACATCCTGCGCTTTCTTTTTTATAAATTCATAATCCCCTCGTTTGGGATAACCATCTCCCATTGCACTTTCATAAAGTCCCGAGCTACCTGTAATTACCAATGCTCTCACCATTCTTGGATAAAGCTTAGTATGTAATAGACCTACATGACCTCCAAGGGAATTACCTAACAAAATAACATCTTTGAGCCCTTTAAATTCAATAAATTTTTCAAGGAACCTGGCAAAGTTTTTTACATTGGTTCTTAATAAAGGCAAAGAGTAGATTGGCAATTCAGGAATTAAAACTTTATAGCCTTTATTTGGAAAATAATTGGTTACTCCGTGAAAATTACTGAGCCCCCCCATAAGACCGTGAAGAATAATCATCGGAGTTCCTTCTCCGACCTCAATAAATTTATATTTTCCTTCCTTTTTAATGTGTTCTTCCATTAAATAATGCTTCTGGCTTCAGTGGGCAAATATAGACATTTCCTAATAATACTAATACTTTTGGAAAAAAGAGGATACCTTTACAATACTATATTTTTTTTATTAAAAATAAGGATATTCCGCTATTTAAAACAACTTCTATAATAGCTGAACATAGCTCTATACTTCTCTTCTCTTTTAGATTTTTTTTCAATAAAGTGGTAAATTGTGGTAAATTGTGGTAATAATTTCTATATATTTGAGTTTATATTAGAAAACCAGCCGATTTAAGTGATAAGTTTTATTGGGACATATGATTGTAAAGCTGATGTTAAGGGACGGATAATGATACCCGTTACCCTCAAAAACCAGATGGCCCCTGTTCTTAACAAGGGCTTTGTCATAAAACGCTCCGTATTTCAGCCTTGTCTTGAACTTTATCCCATGGACGAATGGAACCTGTTAATGGAAAAGATGAATAAAAAGAACAGGTTTAAGAAGAAGAACAACGATTTTATCAGGCGGTTTTCAGCAGGTGTAAAACCCTTAGAAATAGATGGAACAGGTAGATTGCTAATACCTAAAAACCTTGTTTCTGTTGCTGGGATTAGCAAAGAAGTGGTTTTGAGCTCGGCTATAAACATTATTGAGATTTGGGATAAGGATAGCTATGAAAAAGTAATTGATGAAACTGCAGAAAATTTTGCAGAATTAGCAGAAGAGGTAATGGGAGATGATGGAGACGAACTATCATAACCCTGTTTTATTAAAGGAGTCAGTGGACGGTCTCAACATAGTGGAAAATGGAATTTATGTAGATGTCACTTTTGGAGGGGGAGGACATTCCAGGGAGATTTTAAGAAGATTAGGTGGTGGGGGAGCGTTGTTTGCTTTTGATCAGGATGAGGAAGCTTTGAAAAACACAATAGCAGATGATAGATTTACCCTGATCAATGAAAATTTTAGATATATAAAGCAGTTTTTAAAGTTCTATGGCATTCGGAAAGTAAATGGAATCTTAGCTGACTTTGGGGTTTCTTCTCATCAGTTTGACAAGGCTGAACGGGGTTTTTCCACACGTTTTGATGCCGCTCTGGATATGAGGATGAGTTCAAGAAATAAGAAGAATGCTTATAAAGTGGTTAATTCTTATACCTATGATGATCTTAGAAATGTATTGTTTCGTTATGGCGATTTAAGACGTGCAGATGCAATGGCCAAAACCATTATAGAACATAGGGTAAATGAACCTATTAAAACAACGGTAGACCTAAAAAGGGTATTGAAAGAATTTCTGCCAAAGTTTAGAGAGAACAAGATTTTAGCGCAGATATATCAGGCAATACGCATTGAAGTGAATCAGGAATTAGTGGCAATAGAAGAATTTTTATTGCAAACTCCGGAGATGATGGACAAAGGCGGACGGCTGAGTTTAATTAGTTATCACTCATTGGAAGATAGACTGGTTAAGAGATTCATAAGAACAGGTAGTTTTATGAGCGAAGCAGAAAAGGACTTTTACGGAAATATTAATGTTCCCTTTAAAAAGATAGGCGGATTAATAGTTCCCTCTGCCGAAGAAATTACTAAGAATAGCAGGGCTCGTAGTGCAAGACTGCGAATAGCAGAACGAATATAATTTGTGGATCTATATAATTTAAAACAATGTTAAACTCATGAGAAAAGGGATCATAGATATTTTAAAAGGCAAGTTCTTAGTGAGTGGAGATGCTCCAAAAAATTGGCTCTTTATAATTTTTGCCTCGGTATTGGCAACCATAATGATTGCAAGTTCTCATAGTGCAGATAAAAAAGTACATCAAGTAGCCGCACTGAATGAACAGGTCAAAGAGTTAAAAAACGAATTTGTAGATATGCGCTCAGACGTACAACGATTAAAATTAGAATCGACCATTACAGAAAATGTTATGGTTGACGATCTTTTTCCTTCTGAAGTACCGCCAAGAAAAATAAAAGTAAAAACCAATAAAAAATAGTGGCCATCACCGATAAAAAAATATTAACCAGGCTTTATATAGTATCAGCATGTCTGTTCCTGTTTGCGATTACTGTGGTCGTAAAGCTTGTAAGTATTCAGATGGTTCATGGCAATAAGTACAAGGAGATGGCTCATGAACGCACGGAAAGGCTTTTTACCATTGCTCCAAACAGGGGAAATCTCTATTCAGATGACGGAAGTTTGTTAGCTACATCAGTCTCCAGATATACGATACGTTTTGATGCGGTCACAGTAAAAAGTTCAGATTTTGAAGAAGGAGTACAGCCTTTGTGCGATGCTCTGGCAAACCTATTTGGAAAACCCTCGGCCTATTACGAACAGATTTTAAGAAAAGCTAAAGCAAATAAAAACAGATACACCTTGGTGGCCAGGAATCTTGATTATTCAGATTATATGGCGGTTAAGGCTTTCCCGCTCTTTAATAAGGGACCAAATAGGGGAGGTTTTATTGTGGAGCAAAAAACAGTAAGGGAACATCCTCTAGGAAAAATAGCAGAAAGAAGCGTTGGGTATGAACGATTTGATGAAAATGGCTATGTAACCAGGGTAGGACTTGAAGGTGCTTTTGGTTATTACTTAAGAGGTATAGAAGGAAAAAGACTAAAACAGAAAATTGCTAAAGGTCAGTGGAAACCTATTGGCTTAGACAATATTGTTGAACCAAAAGATGGCTATGATGTAGTGTCGACCATAGATATCAATATCCAGGATATTGCCCATCATGGGCTCTTAACACAATTAGAAAAGTATAAAGCCGATCATGGATGTGTTATTGTAATGGAAACTAAAACCGGAGAGATAAAGGCAATTTCAAACCTTGGAAGAACAGAAGATGGTAAGTATTATGAAAGATTAAATTATGCGATAGGCGAATCACACGAACCCGGATCTACCTTTAAATTAATGTCATTGGTGGCTGCCCTGGAAGATAAAAAGATAGACACCAGCACAGTTATTGATACTGAAAAGGGACGGTGGAAAATATACGATAGAATAGTAAGGGATTCCAAACACGGAGGTTATGGCAAAATTTCAATGGCTAGGGCTTTTGAAGTTTCTTCAAATACAGCTTTCGCCAAAATGATCCATACCAGTTATAAAGACGAACCATCAGTTTATGTAGATCGTCTAATGTCTATGGGGCTTCATCAGGAACTGGGAATGCCAATAAAAGGCGAAGGTAAGCCTGTAATAAGATATCCCGGAGATAAAGGATGGTCCGGTATTTCCCTGGCATGGATGTCTCATGGCTATGAAGTATCCTTAACGCCTTTACAGACTCTTGCTTTTTACAACGCTATCGCTAATGACGGTCAATTATTACGTCCCAGACTTATAAAAGAGGTTAAGGAATGGAACAAAACCATTTACACGTTCGATAAAGAAATTATTAATGAGGCTATTTGCTCTAAGGAGACCGCAAAACAGGTGCGTAACTTGTTGAAAAATGTTGTGGAAAAAGAACACGGAACGGGGCACAGGCTTTATTCTCCAAACTTTTCTATGGCAGGTAAAACGGGAACGGCTCAAAAAAACTATGTAACCCGAGACCCGGACAAACTGAAGTATATATCAACTTTTGCCGGATATTTCCCTGCAGATGATCCAAAATACTCCTGTATAGTTGTAATCCATGAACCGGATAAAAGTGTAGGCTACTATGGCGCCGACGTGTCAGGACCAGTATTTAAATCCATAGCCAGAAAGATTTATGCCAACAATCCATTAATAGACGAAATAGAAACCTTGGAACCTTTGAATGAAGATTTAGAAGCAAGTTTTCAAAGCTACTATGTTGAGGCACAAAAGAGTCATAATCATATGCCAGATGTAAAAGGAATGAGCGGTATGGATGCAATTTCTATCCTCGAAAACATGGGTCTGGAGGTAGAGATCAAAGGTAATGGCAAAGTAAAAAAGCAATCAATTTCTAAGGGAACAGATTTAGAAAAAGTAAAAAAAATAATTTTAGAACTTTCATGAAGCCCCTAAAGGATATATTATTTGGAGTAAGTCTTACGGCTGTAAGCGGTTCTACCGGGGTTTTAGTGAATACCATATGTTTTGATTCCAGAAAAGTGACTAAACAAAGCGTTTTTGTTGCCATTAAGGGCACTTTAACCGATGGTCATAAATATATAGATAAAGCTATATCGGCAGGGGCCAATTCGATAGTATGCGAAGAGCTTCCGGGAGATTTGGCTAATAATGTAACTTATGTGGAAGTTCTTGATGCCAACCAGGCCCTTGCTATAATGGCATCAAATTTCTATGATAATCCATCTAAAAATTTAAAACTTGTTGGTGTTACCGGTACTAACGGTAAAACTACGGTAAGTAGTTTGTTGTATCAATTGTTTAAAAAAGCAGGCTATAAAGTTGGCCTGTTGTCTACTATTCGAATAATGGTGGATAATAGAGAATTTACTACGAGCCATACGACTCCCGATGCCATGACCATTAATCAATATCTCTCTCTGATGAATGATGCAGGTGTAGAATTTTGTTTTATGGAAGTAAGTTCCCACGGCATTCATCAAAAAAGAACAGAAGGATTGGTGTTTGAGGGCGCAATATTTACCAATTTATCGCATGACCACCTGGATTATCACAAAACATTTGCTGAATACAGGGATACAAAAAAGAAATTATTTGATGATTTACCTAAAAGAGCATTTGCATTAACAAATATTGACGATAAAAATGGGCTTGTCATGCTGCAGAATACTGCAGCTAAAAAATACACCTACGCTCTAAAAAGTTATGCCGACTACAGGGCTCAGATTTTGGAGAATCAGTTTAACGGACAGTTGTTAAAAATTGATGATAATGAGCTATGGACCCGGTTAATAGGTCATTTTAATGCTTATAACATCCTGGCCATATATGCTACAGCTGACCTATTGGGATTAGAAAAACTTGAAACCCTAAGGTTATTGAGTGAATTGGAAAACGTTGACGGAAGGTTTCAATACTTCATATCAAAAGAAAGAATAACGGCAATTGTTGATTATGCCCATACGCCGGACGCCTTAAAAAATGTACTTGAGACAATCAATACATTGAGGACTGGAAATGAAAACGTCATCACCGTAGTGGGGTGTGGTGGTGATCGTGACAGGTCTAAGCGTCCGGTAATGGGTCATATCGCTTCAGCAATGAGTGGTAAAGCAATTTTTACATCAGATAACCCACGATCCGAACCCCCTCTTATCATCATTGAAGAGATGGAAGCTGGCGTAGAACCACAAAATCTCAGGAAAGTTTTATCAATTGAAAATCGAAATCAGGCAATAAAGACAGCCTGTCAGCTAGCAGTACCGAATGATATTATCCTGGTTGCTGGTAAGGGTCATGAAACCTATCAGGAAACTAATGGTGAACGAGTAGATTTCGATGATTTTAAAATTATAAAGGAAGTGCTAAACAGTTTAAATAAGTAACAAGAAATAGATAACGTAATATGCTGTATTATCTGTTCGATTATTTAGAAAAAGAATATCAATTGCCAGGAGCAAGTCTGTTCCAATTTCAGACATTCAGGGCGGCTATGGCGGTGCTACTCTCTTTGTTATTGGCTACAGTTTATGGTAAGCGTATTATACTTTTTCTTAAGCGTAAACAAATAGGGGAGACCATCAGGGATCTTGGACTTGAGGGGCAAAAGCAAAAGACAGGGACTCCAACAATGGGTGGTTTGATAATAATTATGTCCACCTTAATTCCTGTGCTACTGTTCGCTGATTTAAAGAATATTTATATCATTCTATT
Organism: Eudoraea sp.; assembly: GCF_049665975.1. Lineage (GTDB taxonomy): Bacteria > Bacteroidota > Bacteroidia > Flavobacteriales > Flavobacteriaceae > Eudoraea. Next base: position 13,355 of record NZ_JBATGR010000037.1, on the reverse strand, counting down.
GATAGTTACAATTCTATGGATGGGTATTATCGGATTTGTGGATGATTATATTAAAATATTCAAAAACAATAAAAAAGGTCTCAAAGGCAGGTTTAAAGTGATAGGTCAGGTTGTACTTGGCCTCATTGTGGGTCTAACCCTATACTTCCATCCGGAAGTCACGATGCGGGAAAGAACCAATACTATAATTACACAGAAATATAGGGTTGAAAAGATAAAAGGAGCAGACATTAAATCTACAATGACTACCGTTCCGTTTTTTAAGAATAATGAACTGGATTATAGCAATATGATTTCCTGGGCTGGTGAGAAGGCAGTATCGAATGCATGGCTAATTTTTATTCCAATTGTCATCTTAATAGTCACCGCGGTTTCCAATGGCGCTAATCTTACCGATGGAATTGATGGTTTAGCGGCCGGTTCATCTGCGATAATTGTTCTCACCCTAGGGATTTTTGCATGGGTGTCCGGTAATATAATTTTTTCGGAATACTTGGATATCATGTACATACCCAAGGCTGGAGAGCTTTTGGTGTTCATAGCTGCTTTTGTAGGAGCATTGGTAGGTTTTTTATGGTATAACGCATTTCCTGCTCAAGTTTTTATGGGCGACACTGGGAGTCTTACGATAGGGGGGGTCATAGCAGTAATTGCATTAATAGTAAGAAAAGAATTGTTGATTCCTATTCTATGCGGAATATTCTTTGCCGAGTCCATATCGGTGATGATGCAGGTTGGTTATTTCAAATACACCAAAAATAGATCAGGTGAAGGGAAACGTATTTTTTTGATGGCACCCCTACATCACCATTATCAGAAAAAGGGTTATCACGAAAGTAAAATCGTCACAAGGTTTTGGATTATAGGAATACTATTGGCCATAATTACAATTGTGACACTCAAAGTGAGATAATGAAATTAATGGTTGTGCTCGGCGCTGGTGAAAGTGGAGTTGGAACGGCCATTCTGGCAAAAAAAAAGGATTACCTGGTATTTGTTTCAGATAAGGGTAAGATCAAAGAAAAATATAAAAACGTTCTTGAACATTTTGAGATTGATTGGGAGGAAGAGCATCATTCGGAAGATAAAATTCTAAATGCTGATATCGTAATGAAAAGCCCGGGTATTCCGGACACAATACCTCTTGTAAAAAAACTTGTAGATAAAGGTGTTCCGGTAATTTCTGAGATTGAGTTTGCTGCAAAACACACAGATGCTACAATAATAGGAATTACGGGAAGTAATGGCAAAACCACCACTACTATGCTTACCTATAGCATATTAAAAAAGGGAGGTTTAAACGTGGGAATGGCTGGAAATATTGGAGACAGTTTTGCCAAGATGGTAGCGGAATATGACTATGATTTCTATGTGCTTGAAATAAGCAGTTTTCAGTTAGATGGAATTGTAGATTTTAAACCAAACATAGCTGTGATAACAAATATTACACCAGACCATTTAGATAGGTATGATAATTCTTTTGAAAACTATGTGTCTTCAAAATTCCGAATTGTACAAAACCAAAACGCCAAAGACAGTTTGATTTATGATTGTGATGATGATGTAATTGCTAATTGGCTGGAGAATAACCCAATCAGATCAAAATTATTGCCTTTTTCAATTAATGAGAAACTTAAAGAAGGGGCATGGTTAGAAAATGACAGAATATTAATTAGGACAGAAAATAAAACAATTGAAATGGAAGCAGATTCTTTGGCACTAGAAGGTTTACACAACCTTAAAAATACAATGGCGGCATCAACGGTTGCTAAATTGGTTGGTATTCGAAAGGATACTATCCGCGAAAGCATTCAGAATTTTCAGGGAGCTTCACATCGTTTGGAAAAGGTTTTAAAAATACACCATGTACAATATATAAATGATTCAAAGGCTACCAATGTAAATGCCACTTACTATGCCTTGGAAAGCATTAAAACTCCTATTGTGTGGATTGTAGGTGGTGTGGATAAAGGCAATGATTATAAAGTACTGATGCCCTTAGTAAGGGAAAAGGTAAAAGCTATCATTTGCCTGGGTATGGATAATTCAAAAATTAAATATGCTTTTGGCAATGTGGTAGATTTAATTGTTGAGACTTACGCAATGAGTGAAGCCGCAAAAGTAGCGTATAAAATTGCCGAAAGAGGAGATACTGTTTTGCTATCTCCGGCTTGCGCCAGTTTTGATCTTTTTAAAAATTATGAAGACAGAGGAAATCAATTTAAGGAAGCAATAAAAAACTTGTAAGAATGTCCGGGTTTATAGGAAATATAAAAGGAGATAAAGCCATTTGGGGAGTAGTTGCCCTCCTGGCCCTCTTTTCCTTTTTACCTGTTTACAGTGCAAGCAGTAATCTGGTTTATGTTGTAGGAAATGGCACAACAATTGGCCATTTGGTAAAACATGGGATGTTGCTGTTTTTGGGATTTGGAATAATCTATGGTGTTCATAAAATTCCTACCCATTTTTTTAAAGGATTATCTCTAATTGCTCTGCCCATTGTACTGGTTCTATTGGCATATACTCTGGCTCAGGGCACTACAATTGATGGCGCAAATGCCAGTAGATGGATACGCCTTCCATTGGTTGGAATTACTTTTCAAACTTCAAATCTGGCAGCCGTAGTTCTAATGGTCTACGTGGCTAGATACCTGACGAGAATTAAGGATAAAACAATCACTTTCAGTGAAAGCATGGTGCCCTTGTGGCTTCCTGTTTTTGTTGTCACCATTTTAATTTTGCCGGCTAATTTCTCTACTGCGGCCATTCTGTTTTTTATGGTACTGATACTTTGTTTTTTAGGGGGGTATCCGCTAAAATATCTTTCAGGGATTATAGGTGCGGGATTATTGATACTTACCGTTTTTATTCTAACGGCAAAAGCTTATCCTGATCTTTTTCCAAACAGGGTGGACACCTGGATAAATAGAGTTGAAAGTTTTTGGGATCCGGCAGATACCGAGTCTGACTATCAGATAGAAAAGGCAAAAATTGCCATTGCAAGTGGTGGAATTGTTGGGAATGGAGCAGGAAAAAGTGTAATGAAAAATTTTCTGCCTCAGAGTTCGTCAGATTTTATTTATGCCATTATTATTGAAGAGTACGGTTTGGTAGGAGGATTTGTACTAATGTTCTTTTATATGCTTTTGTTATTCAGAATTGTGGTGGTGGCGAATTCAAATGAGACTGTATTTGGTAAATTATTAGTTGTTGGCGTTGGGCTGCCTATCGTTTTTCAGGCACTTATTAATATGGCAGTTGCAGTAGAATTATTTCCAGTAACCGGGCAAACTTTACCGCTTATTAGTAGTGGAGGAACATCTATTTGGATGACTTGTCTGGCCATTGGAATTGTGTTAAGTGCGAGCAGAAAATTTAAACAGCTTGATGTTAAAAAACCCGATCTGGATGATACTAACCCCCTAGAAGTATTAAGTGGACAACTATAGGTTTATATTATCTGGTGGAGGAACAGGAGGCCATATTTATCCCGCAATAGCCATAGCGGATGAATTAAAATTAAGATATCCGAATGCGGCATTTTTATTTGTGGGTGCAAAAGACAGGATGGAGATGGAAAAAGTGCCAAATGCAGGATACAAGATTAAAGGTTTATGGATTAGTGGAATTCAAAGGAGGTTGACATTAAAAAATTTAATGTTTCCATTTAAACTAATAAGTAGTTTGATTAGTGCAGGAAAAATAGTGACGAAGTTTAAACCCCATGTGGTAATTGGCACGGGAGGATTTGCCAGTGGGCCAGTATTAAAAATGGCTGCCAGAAAAGGAATTCCTTGCGTGTTACAGGAGCAGAATTCATATGCAGGAATAACGAATAAACTACTGGCTAATCAAGCAGCAAAAATTTGTGTTGCCTACGATGATATGGAACGGTTTTTTCCAAAAGATAAAATTGTTAAAACAGGGAACCCTGTAAGAGCAGATTTGATAGCTCCTTTTCAGCATACTACTAAGGAATATGAATTCTTTGATTTGGACCAGAAAAAACTAACGCTGCTAGTCCTGGGAGGAAGCCTGGGGGCACGAAGAATAAATCAACTAATTGAAAAGGAATTGGATTTCTTTTTAAAATTAGGGATTCAACTTATTTGGCAGTGTGGTCGGGGGTACTATGAAGAATATAAAAAATTTCACGGTACAGATGTGAAAGTCTACGATTTTTTGAATAAAATGAACTTCGCCTATTCTGCTGCAGACATTATCATTTCAAGAGCCGGAGCCAGTTCGGTTTCGGAATTATGCATTGTAGGCAAGCCAGTGATATTTATTCCCTCGCCAAATGTAGCGGAAGACCATCAATCTAAAAATGCGAGAAGTCTTGTTTTAAAACAAGCGGCATTAATGGTGGAGGAAAAAGATCTGGCGGACAAATTTGAAAACGTTTTTTCAGATCTGAATAATTCTATCGATAGTAAGAAATTGTTAAGTGAAAATATCAAAGCTCTGGCACAACCTGATGCTACCAAAAACATTGTAAATGAAATAGAACATCTGCTGAAAATTTAATATGACGCTAAAAGGCATACATAACATTTATTTTATAGGTATCGGAGGAATTGGTATGTCTGCTCTTGCACGATACTTTAAGCTGTTAAAAATGAATGTAGCAGGTTATGACAAAACGGAGACGCCCCTGACTCGCGAGATTTCTGATTTAGGAATTGAGATACATTATGAGGATGATGTCTCTGAAATTCTAGATGCCTATAAAAATGTCGGGAATACATTAGTTGTTTACACCCCTGCAATTTCTGATGACCATAAAGAATTTAATTATTTTTCTTCCAGAGGTTTTGAAATAAAAAAGAGATCAGAGGTGTTAGGAGTTATTACAAGGGATACTTTTTGTTTGGCGGTTGCAGGAACCCATGGTAAAACAACAACAAGTAGCATTCTGGCTCATTTATTAAAGGAATCAGAGACACCATTTACAGCATTTCTAGGTGGTATTTCGGAAGATTTTAATAGTAATTTCTGGTTTGGTGGCAGTGATTATTCTGTTGTGGAAGCGGATGAATACGATCGTTCATTTTTACAGTTATCACCTGATATTGCTTGTATTACTTCGATAGATGCGGATCATTTGGATATTTATGGCGACAGCATAGAACTAAGAAAGTCTTTTAGGGAATTTGTTGAAAGAATAAAGCCCGGCGGGAAATTGTTTATAAGAAATGGCCTGCCTTTAGAAGGAATAACATATGGAATAGAAGACGATTCCGATTATTGTATAAGAAATTTAAAAATAGAACATGGCGCCTACGTTTTTGATTTGGAAACTCCAAACACCACCCTTAAAGGAGTTAAGTTTAATAAGCCCGGTAAGCACAACTTGCTAAATGGTTTAGTGGCTTTTGCGATGGCAATTCAGGTTGGTCCCCAACCTAACCAACTTGCTAAAGCATTGGAAACCTTTAAGGGGGTGCAAAGGAGATTTTCATATCGAATTAAGAACGTCGACTTTGTGTTTATAGATGATTATGCCCACCATCCAACGGAAATAAATGCTATATATGATGCGGTGTCTGAGATGCACGAGAGCAAAAAAATACTCGCTGTTTTTCAACCTCATTTATTTTCAAGGACCAGAGATTTTGTCGATGATTTTGCCCAAAGCCTTGCGCAGTTTGATAGTGTTTTATTGTTAGATATATATCCGGCAAGAGAAAAACCTATTGATGGTGTGACTTCGGCTTGGCTGATGGGTAAAATAAAGAATAAGAATAAAAAATTAATCCAGAAAGCGGATCTTATAGAAGAAATAAAAAGACAAAAACCTGAGGTATTGGTTACCATGGGTGCCGGTGATATTGGGCTAGAAATATCAAAAATAGAAAAGGAACTTGCGTATGAAAATTAATTGGAATTATATCAAAATTATTGGGTTAATAATTTGTATTACAGGTCTTTATGCGTTTTCAGGGCATAGAAGCGATTCGAGAACTGTAGAGGGCATTACACTAAAATTTACTGGTGAGGACAATCTCTACCTTACACAGTCTATGGTTAATAAATTGTTAATACAAAATTATGGAATCATTAAAAACATGCCTAAAGAAAAATTAGATTTGGATACTATAGAAAAGGTCATTGAGGCCAATGAAATGGTAAAAAGTGCCCAAGTTTATCTTACTATAACCGGTGAGCTTACATCAAATATTGCGCAACGGCAACCAATCGGACGTGTAGAGGGAAATACAAAATTCTATTTGGATGAGGAAGGTGAAAACATGCCATTGTCCAGTAATCACTCTGCACGAGTGCCGATCATTACGGGCAATATTACGGGTAAAAGTTTAGAAGATGTTTATGTGATATTACAATACATAAACAAAGACGACTTTTTAAGAAAAAATGTAATTGGAATTCACATTGAAGCTGAAGATAACTATCAATTGAAATTCCGATTAGAAAACTTTGTTGTGAATTTGGGTAACGAGGACGATTTGGAGCAGAAGTTCAATAATTTCAAGGCTTTTTATACCAAGGCGGCCAAGGACAAAACATTGGAAAACTATAATATAGTAAGCTTAGAATTTGATAATCAAGTAGTGTGCACCAAAATTTAAATTAATATGGAACAAAGTAATTATTCAGTTGGATTAGATATAGGTACAACGAAAATTGTTGCCATTATCGGAAAAGAAAACGAGTATGGCAAGATTGAGGTCTTAGGCATTGGCAGGTCAAAAAGCCTTGGTGTACATCGGGGTGTAGTAAATAATATAACACAAACCATAAAATCTATTCAACAGGCTGTAGAGCAGGCAGAGGCCGATTCAGGTTTAAAAATCGGGTCCGTAGTTGTTGGGATCGCTGGCCAGCATATAAGAAGCCTTCAGCATAGTGACTATATTACAAGAGCCAATTCTGAAGAGGTAATCAATGAGGATGATCTGGATAAACTTTGTAATCAGGTATATAAGTTAGTTATGTTACCTGGAGAAGAGATCATCCATGTTTTACCTCAGGAATATAAGGTAGATGGTCAGGCCGAAATAAAGCAACCGATAGGAATGTACGGTGGAAGGCTTGAAGCTAATTTCCATGTGGTTGTTGGCCAGGTTTCATCTATTAAAAACATTGGAAGGTGTATCAAAAGTGCCGGACTGGACCTGGGTAATATTACCCTTGAACCCCTGGCATCTTCAGATGCGGTGCTTAGTCAGGAAGAAAAAGAAGCCGGAGTTGCTTTAATAGATATTGGGGGCGGTACAACAGACCTTGCTATTTTTAAAGATGGCATCATAAGGCACACAGCCGTTATTCCGTTTGGCGGAAATGTTATTACCGAAGATATTAAAGAGGGTTGCTCAATTATTGAAAAACAAGCCGAACTACTCAAAATGAAATTTGGTTCTGCATGGCCAGGTGAAAACAAGGACAATGAAATAGTTTCTATCCCCGGATTGCGCGGAAGAGAACCCAAGGAAATTACACTTAAGAATTTGTCTAAGATTATACATGCGCGGGTAGTTGAGATTGTTGAGCAGGTATATGTTGAAATTAAAAATTACGGACATGAAGATCAAAAAAAGAAGCTAATTGCGGGGATTGTATTGACTGGAGGAGGAAGCAAGTTAAAGCATCTAAAGCAGCTAGTAGAATATATTACAGGAATGGATACCAGAATAGGATATCCAAATGAGCATTTGGCAGGAGATTCCGATCAGGAAATTGCCAGTCCTTTATACGCAACCGCCGTAGGGTTGCTGATGAATGCAATTGAAAATAAAGGAAGAAATCCTATTTATCAAGAGGAAACCAGAAATGAAGAAGAATTGGTTTTAGAAGGACATCCTGAAGGCAGAACAATCCAAAAAGTAAAAGGAGAGAGAAAATCTGTATTTGATCTTTGGTCAGAAAAACTTAAAGATTTTTTAGATAACGCGGAGTAAACCTAAATCGTAGCACATAATAACCAGTAACACAAAAAAACATGAGCAAGAACACCGAATTTGAAAATATAGCCTTTGATTTACCTAAAAATCAAAGTAATGTAATTAAAGTAATTGGAGTTGGAGGGGGTGGAAGTAATGCAATTAATCACATGTTTCAGGCCGGAATTAACGGAGTGGATTTTGTAATTTGTAATACAGATTCACAGGCTTTGCAGAATAGTCCTGTTCCCAATAAAATACAATTAGGTGTTACTCTTACAGAAGGACTAGGAGCTGGTGCCAATCCTGAAGTAGGAGAACAAGCTGCCCTTGAGAGTATGGAAGAAATTAAGCATATGCTTGATAATACTACCAAAATGATTTTTATTACCGCTGGTATGGGCGGTGGAACAGGCACAGGTGCAGCCCCTGTTATAGCGAAGCAAGCTAAAGAAATGAATGTCCTTACTGTGGGGATAGTTACTATGCCATTTCAGTTTGAAGGTAAGATGAGGTGTCAACAGGCTCAAATAGGGATTGAAAAGTTGCGTTCTAATGTAGACTCCTTAATCGTAATCAATAACAATAAATTAAGGGAAGTTTATGGGAATTTAGGTTTTAAAGCAGGTTTTTCAAAGGCAGATGAAGTACTTGCAACTGCAGCCAGAGGTATTGCCGAAGTAATTACCCACCATTATACTCAGAATATTGACCTGCGTGATGCAAAAACGGTTCTTTCAAATAGTGGTACGGCTATTATGGGATCTTCCATGTCGTCTGGATCGGCAAGAGCCCAGGAAGCTATAATGAAAGCTCTCGATTCTCCATTATTGAATGATAATAAGATTACAGGGGCCAAAAATGTATTGTTGCTTATCGTATCGGGTTCTCAGGAGATCACTATTGATGAAATAGGAGAAATTAATGATCATATTCAAATTGAGGCCGGTCATGGCGCCAATATTATTATGGGTGTGGGCGAAGATGAAGCGCTCGGTGAAGCTATAGCTGTAACCGTAATTGCCACTGGTTTTAACATTGATCAACAGGATGAAATTGTTAATACTGAAACCAAAAAAATTATACATACTCTTGAAGATGAACAAAAAGCTGAGCAGGATTTGAGTGATGAGAATGTCGTTTACCAACTGGAAGAGGAAAAAGAAGTTTTTGAACCGATAATAAAACATTCTTTGGAGATAGAGGAAACTATAGATCTTATTCCGACCACTAATTTTATCAGAAATTTTAATGTTTTCTACGAAGAAGTTATAGCAGAAGCTAAGGAGGAAGACGAATTTATCATAATAGATTCTAAAAGGGACCTAAAGGATATTGAGGTAATTGACCCGGAAGAATTAGCGGGCAAAATAGATGAGAAGGAACAGATTGCACTTCGTTTTGACATGCCTTTAACGGATGTTGGTGAAGAAGAGAATGAGAATGTTATTACATTTAGTCTGGATGAAAACATAAATGATCTCGATGTTAATGAACATATAGAAGTAATACCTGTTTTAGAATACAACAAAGAAGGAGAGACCCGTTATAGTCTTGATGACTATATGGAACTGGAAAATAAGTTAACTGGTGCAAAATCCAAAGCTGAAGAATTTGAACCTAAACTAGTGGAAGATGAATTGGTTTTCGAGAGAAAGACTGTGGCTGAGAAGGAAGTAGTTGAAAAAAATGACGGAGACCCCATAAACACTCCAATTGAAGAAATACTAAGAGAAAGGGCTGATGAACGCAGAAGAAAACTAAAAGATTTCAACTACAAGTTTCAGAATAGTGTTAATAATATTGATGAAATAGAAAAGGAACCGGCTTATAAACGTCAGGGCATCGATTTAAATGAAAGGCCCAAAGAGGGTAAAGTGTCCAGAACCACTTTAAGTGAAGATAGTAATGATGAAATTCAGTTACGTTCTAACAACTCCTTTTTACATGATAATGTAGATTAGTCAAAATGTGGGATTATATCCCCAAACTTAGAATAGACCCGAAAATACATTACATTTTCGGGTTTATTTTTTTTATCTTGTGTGTTCCTAAAATTCGCAAAATATGAGCTTACAGAATCAAGTGATGGAAGAAATAAAAGCGGCAATGAAGGCCAAGGACAGCATAACTTTGGAGTCTTTAAGGGCAATAAAATCTGCTTTGCTATTGGCACAATCTGAAAAGGGAGCCGGAGACGAAATGCCTGCTGCCGATGAAATAAAATTAATACAAAAGCTGGTTAAACAGCGAAAAGACAGTGCAGCGATTTTTATGGAACAGGGAAGAGAAGATCTTGCTGAACCTGAATTGGCACAGGTAGCAGTAATTGAAAAGTTTTTACCGGCTCAGCTAAGTGTTGATGAGATAGAAAAAGTTGTTATCCAAATTATTGAAACTACTGGTGCCAGCGGCATGAAAGACATGGGAAAAGTTATGGGGATGGTATCCAAGCAATTGGGCGGGCAAGCAGACGGAAAAACAATTTCTGGTATTGTTCGTACTAAACTTACTTAATTTTAAAATGAATGTTCAGGAAATTCGTGAGCTATTAGAATCTGATATTGCCAGTACTCAAAAGAAGATAAAGCAATATGAAGAACTGTCACAACCCATTGCTCCCGATAACGCTATCGGGCGAGTTTCGCGAATGGATGCGATAAACAATAAAGGAGTTATGGATGCGGCCCTTGTTAAAGCCAAGGAACGTTTTGAAGGGCTAAAGTGTAACCTGGACAAACTGGGAACCAGTGATTTTGGTGTCTGTCTAAAATGTAAAAATAAAATACCAATTGAACGTATTTTATTAGCTCCAAATAGCTCTTTTTGCGTAAATTGCGCTCGCTAAAACTAATGGCCCCATGGCGCAATCCGCCTAAGGCGGACAGGCTGAATACTAGCCCGACTTGGTCGGGGCGCATCTGAAACATATGGAATATTATGTTTACGTTCTTAGAAGTACCAAATATGAAAGAAATTATGTAGGTTTTACAAAGAATCTTGCTAAAAGGTTGTGGCAACACAATGCCGGTAAAAATAGATCTACAAAACCCTATCTGCCATGGGAAGTTATGTTTTATGAAACATTTCCGACAAAAGAGGGAGCTCTGAAAAGGGAGAAATTTTTTAAAACAGGTAAAGGCAGAGAATATATTAATAATAGGCCCCGTGGCGCAACTGAATAGCGCATCAGATTTCGGCTCTGAGGGTTGGGGGTTTGAATCCCTCCGGGGTCACGAATAAGTAAAAATCCCAAACGGCAAATCAAGCTTGCTTGAATTTGTAAGTTTGGGGTTTTTACTTTCAAGGCGGAGCCTTGTAGGGAACAACGCCAGTTAATCCCATATTGGTTTAATGCTTTATATAGGACATGATGAGCCTTAGTATGGCAAAATATGTTGAAAACATTGATAAATAATTATGGGGTAGCCAGTTTATTATCCAAACTTTCGATTCCTTGAAGTAAACTGTTTAAAGTATCTCTTCCCTCGTCTAATTGGTGCAATATTTGTTGTTTGGACCCTGAAAATTCTTCTTTTTGGTTGTTGAATAATTCCTGATAATAATCTATTCCATCATTTAAATTACTGGAGAAGGTCAACAAATACTTCCTTTGCTTTTCAGTCATTTCAACACTGGATTCTGCAATAAGGCCTTGAAGATAATCTAAATAAATATAGAGTTCTTTAATGAACATGTGGGGACGATCTTCCCTTGTTATCACGTTAGTCTTTCCATAAATATGGTCTATCATTTCATGCAGATCCATGGTTTTAGTATAATATGCCATATTGGGACCGGGACATACCGAAACGCCCTGGCCTTCAGTTGTTGTGTCAAGTCCGTATGTGAGCAGGGCAGAAGTTCCCAGACCAACACAGGTACAGGATTTTTCGATTATCTTATTGTAGTAGTATGTATAGTCCTCCTTAGAAAGTTCTTGTTCGTCCAACTCCTTTATTTTCAGATGCTGATATTGTCTGGACGCTGTACAGATTCCTGTATCCAAAAAATCTTTATTCATGGCCACAAATTTTTTCGGACACGGGCTTCCTGGCCTTCCCTTTTCAATTAATTTGGCTTTTTCCAAATCTTTGGTATTTCCCTTTAAACTGTGAAAGGGAATACCCAGGGGGGAAATATTACTGAGATATAAATCATCTTCTTTGGCTGCGACCAATTTTTCAATGGTCGATTTGTCTACAGTTGTTGCTTCTGGTACTAAAAGAAATGGTGTTCCCCATCCAACAGAATCCACCTTATAATGATTTAAAATAAAGTTGTGTTCCTCTTTGGTTCCTACGCCACCTTGTGCCGTTATTTTTATTGGCAAAATCATTTTTGGAACAACCCGATTTTTTTGATCCAAAGCACTTGTCAAAATCTCGTAAACCGATTGGGTCAAGTTTTCTTTTTCTTCTTTAAATTGATTGAGGATAGGGCCCATAAGAAAACCATCCGTAGCGAAAGCATGTCCGCCACAATTAAGTCCGGATTCAATTCGATATTCTGATACCCACAACCCTTTTTTTGCCAGGAATTTACCCTGGATTAAAGCTGAACGGTAATCACTTACTTTAAGGACTATTTTCTTTTTGATAATTCCATTTTCATCGGGATAAAAATCTTCGAACTGTTCCATATAACTATACAATCTGGGATTCATTCCTGCAGAAAGGATAATGGAAGAATTTAAAACGCTGTTAGCGTAACCTCTTAATGCCGCATGCGCATCATTGTATTCGGCAGGTAACTTTATCTTTTTACGATAATTTTCTTTATCAACCTTAGTCATAATGTTAACATCAATACTTCCCATAGGGAGGTTTTCCATTACCCAGGTTTTGATTTCCTGTAAGTCAAAGGAGTCTTTGGTCAAATTCTTGAATTCTTGTTTCAAACGTGACGTATCCGGCAACATTGAAAAATATTTCTTGAGATCAGTAGCCGATTCCGTGGTAACATTTATTAGGTCTTCAAATTTCTTTACACTTTCATCATAAATAAGATCAAGATAGGAAGTGATCCTTTTTGCTCTAAAATCGTCCATTTTTTCAGTTATCTCTGAATAGGGGCGTTCGAATTTTTCACAGTACATCTTCCTTAGTTTTTCGATAAGGATATCATCTACTAAAGAAATAACAGAGTCTATGCCAAATTGGGATACTTTTAAAGGGGTGTCTATGGTAAATCCTATTCCCATTACGGGAATATGAAATGAATGGGCATTTGTCATGTTGAGATTTAATTTATGACAAACGCGAATCAAAATTGAACATAATTTGCCATTACAAAAATCTAAATTAAAATGGTCTTAAAGCATGATATTTGTCAGTTGGGTCTTTTAAATGGAGATTCGCTTGCTGAAGTATTTTTAGCTATGATAAATAAAAACAACACATCAAAATTGTTCTATTTTGCGGGCTAGGTAACAAAGTTGTAGGAGTTTACTGC
>NZ_JBATGR010000036.1:0-2627 GCF_049665975.1 Eudoraea sp. | reverse complement strand
GTATATGCAAAAGGACAGACCTATTGATAAAAACCAGCCTATAGTTAAACCAGATGATTTCTCTGAATTATGGATGAATACCCCTTTAAAGACTATAGATAATTAAAAAACCGCCCTTAAGGAAATAAAGGCGGCTCAGTAAAAATTATGCGGAGAATTAGTTAGCTACTGCTTCTATTTTAGCAGATTTTACCGTTTTGATAATTCTACCTGCAATTTTATATGGATCTCCATTAGATGCTGGTCGTCTGTCTTCCAGCCATCCTTTCCAGCCTTTTTCAACGGTTATTATCGGAATTCTGATTGAAGCACCTCTGTCTGATACCCCATAACTGAAATCCTTAATAGATGCTGTTTCGTGCAAACCGGTAAGTCTTTCATCATTAAAAGCGCCATAAACGTCTATATGATCAAGAGCGACAGGTCTGAAGGCCTCACAAATTCTTTCATAAATTTCTTTAGAACCACATGTTCTTAAAGTAGTATTCGAAAAATTTGCGTGCATTCCACTACCATTCCAATCGCCTTTGACGGGTTTTGGATGTAATTCTATGTAATAGCCATATTTTTCGCTAAGGCGATTCAATAGATAACGTGCTACCCAAATTTCATCACCCGCTTTTTTGGCACCTTTGGCAAAACACTGAAATTCCCATTGTCCTGGCGCAACTTCCTGATTTATACCTTCAAAATTAATTCCAGCCGCAATACATAAATCCATATGTTCCTCTACAAACTCTCTACCCCAGGTATACCTTCCTCCTACGGAGCAGTAATATTTACCTTGAGGTCCTGGAAATCCACCACGAGGAAACCCAAGAGGTAAATCTGTTTCGGTATCCATTAAAAAGTATTCCTGTTCAAATCCGAACCAGAAGTCATTGTCATCATCATCAATTTTAGCACGATGATTGGATTCATGCGGTGTTCCGTCTGCATTTAACACTTCTGCCACTACTAAAAATCCATTGGTTCTTTCCGGATCGGGATAAATAGCTACAGGTTTCAACAGACAATCTGAAGAACCGCCTTCGGCCTGCTCTGTGGAACTTCCGTCAAAAGACCATAAAGGGCAGTCTTCCAATTTGCCACTGAAGTCTTCTTCAATCTTGGTTTTACTTCTTAGTTCCTGAGTTGGTTCGTGGCCATCCAGCCAAATGTATTCTAATTTACTCTTGCTCATAATCTTCGGTGTTAATTTTTCAATTTACGATCTCCAAAAATAAATTATTTTAAATACATCTATGAAAAAATAGGGGGTATTTATCAAAAATTTCGATATAATTATTAACACCCCCAATTTTTTGAAGGGATTTTGCAATATTTTTATAATTATGCAATTTTTCTATGAATTGTTTAATTTTGCTTTAATTAAATTATAAAATCCAGTGTATGTCCAGATTGAGATTCAATGCAATTACTGAAAGTTACCAACATAAACCGCTACTCATTACAGAAACAGGGAGGCGATCAGAATTTTTCGGAACCCATGTTTTTAATGAAGAAAGAATGCTGCAGTATCTTACGAAGGATGCTTATTTAAGTGTAAAAGGGGCCATTTTCTCAGGCTCAAAAATTGACAGAAAAATAGCTGATCAGGTCGCAGAGGCCATGAAAGCCTGGGCTATCACGATGGGTGCAACCCATTACACACATTGGTTTCAGCCATTAACCGGGGCTACAGCAGAGAAGCACGATGCTTTTTTTGATCTTTCGGCCGATGGAAGAGCAGTTGAAAAATTTGGGGGTGCTCAACTTGTACAACAAGAACCGGATGCTTCCAGTTTTCCAAGTGGAGGTATTAGAAATACCTTTGAGGCAAGGGGTTATACGGCCTGGGATCCAACTTCTCCGGCATTTATTTATGGTACGACACTTTGTATTCCCACAATTTTTGTTTCCTATACTGGTGAGGCCCTTGATAATAAAGCTCCACTATTACGAGCATTACATGCGGTAGATATAGCGGCTACCGCGATTGCTAAATATTTTGATAAAAATGTCTCCAAGGTCCACGCAACACTGGGGTGGGAACAAGAGTATTTTCTGGTTGATAAAGCACTGGCCGGTTCTCGCCCGGATATTGTTCTTACGGGTAGGACATTAGTCGGACATCTGGCAGCCAAGGGACAACAATTGGATGATCATTATTTCGGTGTAATACCTTTAAGGGTCATTAATTATATGCGAGATCTGGAAAAGGAATGTACTCGTCTGGGGATTCCTGTTAAAACCAGGCATAATGAAGTAGCACCAAATCAATTTGAGTTGGCTACGATATTTGAGGAAGCAAACCTGGCGGTTGATCATAATTTGCTTCTAATGGATATTATGGAAAAGGTAGCGGACAGGCATAATTTTAAAGTCCTTTTTCATGAAAAACCATTTGCTCGAATCAACGGATCAGGGAAACACAACAATTGGTCCCTGGCAACAGATACTGGGGTAAACCTTTTAAGCCCGGGTTCAACACCCATGAAAAACCTGCAATTTCTTACCTTTTTTGTGAATACAATAAAAGCTGTAGATACTTATGAGGAACTTTTAAGGTCTTCAATTGCTTCTGCCAGTAATGATTACAGGCTGGGGGCAAATGAAGCTCCACCCGCTATTTTTTCAATCTTTGT
>NZ_JBATGR010000035.1:0-4527 GCF_049665975.1 Eudoraea sp. | reverse complement strand
GAACTTTCCAGCTCCCATGTAATAAGGCTTGAATCCCCAACACTACTATCATACAACAAAAAGTGAAACCTTCCCGGATTAGTTTTTTTAAGTTTTTTATTCTCACCTGATTAGTTAATTTACCTTTAAAGTAAACTATAATGCTAAGAGTACACTATGAGATTGTACCAGTTGCAGGAAAAAATACACAATTGGAAGAAGAGGTTGTATATTCTGAGTAACACAAAAAAACCGCTGCTATGTTGAGATGAAATAGCAACGGGATTCTTTAACTAACTCAAAATATTAATAAGCCGCAGCCTCTATTTCAATGCCGGATCTTTGTCGGGAGAAATAGTATTACAGCTTTATTTGTGACAAATGTCCTAAATGGTAATCTATTTCAATGAGAGAAAGTTATAATTGGTACAAAAAAATGTGTAATTGGCAGTTCTTGGGGTATCTCCTGTAGTTATTCATATTAAAAAGGAGCATCTTAGTCATTATTAGAGGGTTATCCAGAATATTTAAGGCACAAAGCCTTTCAATTTTAACAAAATTTAAGATTTTTTTAATACATTGTATACAGAACAACAAATAGTCAATTACCAATGACAAAAAAGACTACGAACTTGCTTGGGATTATAATTACCATATTGGCAGGGATATATTTTTTTGTAATGTACTGTAGTGAATGTGGATTATAAGATGACCAACTTAAAAAGTGTGGTTTCTTCTATTGCTTTAAAGGCAATGATAAGAAGGATAGGAGAATAATTGTATAAGAACTAATTAAATAATATCAACGTATGAATTTTGAAAGTATAAACATCTGGTGTTGGATTATCCCTATCCTTGTCGGTGTTCTTTGTGCTGTTTTTGGATATTTATTGGGTAAAGGTGGAAATACAGCCATTGACCATTCTTCAGAGCTAAACTTACTGAAAGATCAAAATGCAAAATTAGAAGCTGATCTTGCAGCTTGTAATAAGAAAATGGCTGCTAAAAGTACAGCAGTGGTTTCTTCTGAAATTGCTTTTAATAAAAGTGCAGCCAAGGTGGCATTTGGTAAAAATATTAAACAGGATGATTTGAAGGTAGTGGAAGGAATAGGTCCTAAAATTGAAGGCCTGTTTCACAATTATGATATAAAGACCTGGAAGACCTTGTCTGAAACTTCTGTTTCCAAGTGTCAGCAAGTTTTGGACTCAGGAGGTGATCGTTACAAAGTTCATGATCCCGCATCGTGGCCAATGCAGGCAAAAATGTGCTATGAGGGAAAATGGAAAAAATTACACAAATGGCAGGTAGAACATAAACGTGGTAAATTATAATTAAAAAGACCGGATTTAATCCGGTCTTTTTAATTATAGCTATAGCATTCCATTAGCCTCTACCCATTTAAAACGAAATTGATCCTCGCTTAGTTTCATTCTTTCGGCAATGCGCTGCAAGCGATCTGGCATTCCTACAAGATAGTCTCTGGCTTTTTGGGCTTCATCTGATAAGCTTCTTATTGCTTCAAGATCCCAATATTGATTTAATTTATTAAAGATGTCTATATAATCCTGAGAGGTATATACCCCCAACCTTTGTGCGCAGATGGAAAAATTTTCAAATGCAAGTCCGATTCCTTCTCCAGATTCTCTCAAAAAATGAGCCGGCATCACAATTTTTCTCTTCATCATATCAGCATAGGCAAGCATCATACCGTTGGGGTCTTGTCCAAATATGGTCTTTACGAATTCTCTATAAGCCAAATGATGACGCATTTCATCGCCTGCAATTATACTGCACATTTTACTTAGAAGTATATTCCCTTTTTTCTTGGCCATCTGACCAACCCTTTTATGTGAAATATTGGTAGCTAATTCCTGAAATGAAGTGTACACAAAATTCTTATATGGGTCTCTGTCCGTTCCTATATCAAAACCATCATTAAGTAAATACTGTGTTGAGATCTCAACTTCCCTCATATTTACTCTTCCAGAGAGGTAAAGAAATTTGTTTAGTACATCACCATGTCTGTTTTCTTCGGCTGTCCATGCTCTAACCCATTTGGACCATCCACTTGGTTCCTCCGTATGTTGGTTAATTCCCTCAACATCCATTAACCAGGATTCATAAGTTGGAAGAGCCTCTTCGGTAATGGTATCCGCTACCATGGTTACCCAAAAATCATATCCCAACTCTTTAGATTCTTCTCTGATCTGCTCTACCTCATCAAAAAAATTTTCACTTTGCGAATCGGGAAGAAAGTCCGAGGGCTGCCATATCTCATCAATAGGAATCAAAAATGAATCCATAAACCCGGCAACTTTAGGTTCAATTGCCTGCATCACCTCCAGCCTTATATTCTTAGTAGACATAATTAATTTTCTTGCAAAGTACGACAATAAAATCCTGAAATTATTGCAGATATAATTCAAATATTAATTTCTTCCCTTTTCATTTGGGTAAAAAAGATATACCGGATCACTTTGCCAAATTTGTTTTGAATTAACATCCATAATTGACAAAGGTCCTTTAAAAGCAGCTCCTGTATCTATATTCCAGACATTTGCTGCCCTTTGAGGTATAGTTTTCCCAATTCTTGTCACGGGCGTATGACCAATGTAAATCTCGCGGTAATTGGCTAGTCGCTCCGGATAAAATAAATCTGTTTTCGCTAGTCCTGGATCCAGAGATAATGCCAATTCCCATAAAGTTCTATCCCAGTAAAATATTTTGGGAAAATACTCAAATTCTACGCCTTTTAAGTTGGTAAAACCTGCATGTATAAAAAGTCGGTTTTTATCATCCAGGTAATAATTATCCAGATTATTAAAAAAATCCATATGAACTCTTTGCAAACCATCATCCATAGCCTCGTATGAAGTCTTGCTTGCCTTACCGCCATGTTGCAACCACATAGGTTTATCATTTCCTGTTGTCAACCATTCATAACAGAGTTCATCGTGGTTTCCTCTTAAAAAAACACATTCGTGTGTTACTCTAAGTTCAATCAAAAAATTAACGGTTTCTGCAGCCTGGCTCCATCCGTCAACATAATCTCCCAAAAAGATAAGTAGATCATCTTCACTAGCCCCGGCTCTTTCCAAAACTTGTTGTAAAGCTTTCAACCCTGAATGTATATCACCGATTACCAAAGTTCTCATTTGGCAAAATTGGCGATAATTCCGATGATGGCAATAACAAAAAGTATGAGAAAAAATATTTTCCAGAATGAATAGGGTCTAATACCATGGATATTACCGGATTGTCCGTTTATATAAAAATGATATTCTTTCCCTTTATAATTGTAGAAACTTATATAAACGGGTAAGAGTACATGCTTAAAAGTTTCTTTTGAAAGTTTTATATCAGAATGATGTATCCTTTGCGTATCACCTCCAATGTCTTGTCGTATCCATGAATGAGCTATCGCCTTGGCTTTTTGGAATGATTTGCGATGCCCTTCTCGCAGAGGAATTGTGTATTTTTCAGTTACAAAACCCGAAAGATATTTTGAATTAAATGCGCTAAGCTCTTTCAAATTCCAATGTGAAATATTTGACGGAATTTCTCTTTGTTTTTTTTTCGAAGCATTGATCAGGATATCATCTACAAAACCATCTACTGTTCCATAAGCAGGTGTCCAACGTGTTTTTCTTACCTGTCTGGTTTGAGTCCCGTTTTTAGTTTTATAGGTTTGAGTTTCGTAATAATAATCGCCCCTTTGACCTTCGTAAGATGCAAAGAGCTCTGCATCAAAAGTCCAAAAAGGGAGATAAAGACCGTGAATAGCTTCCGGATCTAATGCCGCACGTTTAAGCTTATTCGGAGCAAACCACAATCTTTCCACCCAATTTGTGAATATCCTTCCCGCATTTTTGCTATCAAATTGAAATGGAACCAGCGCCCCTGGCAGTATCCAACCTTCTCTTTCTATATCTTCTCTAATAAGGGGTTCTCCACAATAAACACAATGAAGCGACTTGTAATTTTCTTCAACATGTTGGTTAGCACCACAATTCTTACAATGTAGAAGATCTATTGTCTCGGTAAAAGCATTATCCCCTACTGCCTTCATATAATGCTGCAGCTCAAGTTCTTCAAAACTTCGCTTTGTCTTTTCAATAAATTCTTCATATCCGCAATACTCACATTTAACCTGGTGTGAACCTGGTTTGTATTTTAGTTCTGCTCCACAATTGGCACAGGATTTTTTCTTTTCAGAATACTGGGTTTCTTCCATTTGTAATTATCACCAAAATCAAAAAAGTGTTTTTTAATACTTACGGTTACTACATTTGAGGTAATGGTGGTGGTATACTACCACCCAAAAACGCCTTTAACTCCTCTATTTCCTTAAGTGCTGTCCACGCCATAAGGCCTTGTTTCCATACCAAAGAATCCCGGTTAATGGTCCTATTTGCAAAGAGTTCCTTTAATTTATCGAAAGAAACAGGGCCAAGTTGTTGCCCATTTGCCGCATAGTAATACATTACCTGAACAGGAATTGGAGGTGGCAGAGCAGCTCCTCGCGGCTGTTGTGAAGTAAAGGGT
>NZ_JBATGR010000034.1:0-24229 GCF_049665975.1 Eudoraea sp. | reverse complement strand
TTTAAGACGGCCGCCTCATCTTTAGGTTCTACACTAAAATTGTAATAGGTCCAGTAGAAATCCTGTGCATTGGCAGAAATAGCAACAAAGAATAGCGCATAAAGAATTAATTTTTTCATTTTATTTTGGTTTAAAGTTATTATCCAAAAAAGGTAATTAAAAAATTCGATTTTTAGTGTATAAAAGCCTAAAAAACAATAACCTGGGCCGATGACATCTACATAAAAATCTTGACATTTGGCCGAGATTATCACATTATTTTACGATCCAATGAAAGCCATGGGCGAATGGAAGTCAGAGGATTTTGATTTTGAAGATGCTTACAACGAGAAATATGGATATAACGCTTTTATGACGGATAGAGATCTTTACACAAAAGCCTTCGAAATTTATGGAAACCTTGTGGAAACGAATAAGCTTGTCCCTGAAATGTCATTTATGGGGAACTAAGGCCTCAAAGTATCTATTATATATGTCTTTCTAAAGAGAATTGGACAAAACATAAAAATCCGGATTATAAAATCCGGTTTTTTTATATCCTATATTTAAAAAGGAAATTCAGTGGATTATAAATAAATAAGAATTGGAAATCCAAAACTACCTTGAAGCAACAATTGTATCCAGATCACCCATAGAGGAAGCCAATATATGCTCGGCCTTAACGAGTAAATCCGGCAGATATTCGTTATATAAAACGACGACCAAAGTAATCAAAATTATAGTTAGTACTCCTGTTAGAATTCTCGATGCAAATAAGTGTTCTGAAGCTTTCATGTGGATTAAGCGATATGGTTAGTTGCTTAAATTTAATAATAAAATCAGTATTTAACAAATTCTTAACATATTTTGTTCGCCAGTATTCCGTAGACGACTCCTATGAAGTAATTGGATATTTTTTTTAGGCGGTTAGTTAATTGAATAAATTCTTAAGTTTATAGGCATTGAAAAAACCATTAATATGAGCACACGCAACAAAATCTTTTACCCTTGACGGGGAAGGTAATATTTATGTAAATATAGGAGCGTATTCTAATGCCTGCCAGGAAACAGACAGAGCTTTGGGTTCTCCAGGGGTGATGCCATGCCGCATTCTTGATTCTGCCGGAGGAATATGGCAGTTCAGGGCAGATAAAATGAAACAGTCTTACAGTGAAGGGAAAAGATATGCAACAGGTTTAAGAAATGTGGTAGGGTTAGACTGGAATTACAATCTGAATAAATTAGTAGTCACACAGCATGGAAGAGATCAACTGAGTACGCTCTACCCCGATCTTTATGATTCGGAGACTTCGGCCAACTTACCTGCAGAAACAATGTATATAATCAATGAAGGAGACGATGCCGGCTGGCCCTATATTTATTATGATCAATTTCAGAATAAAAAGATTTTATCTCCTGAATACGGTGGTGATGGCAAAAAAACAGCTGGTGAAAATGCTATAGATCCAATAGCTACTTTTCCTGCTCATATGGCTCCGAACGCTCTGCTTTTCTATACCGGGGATATGTTTCCGGAGGAGTATAAAAATGGTGCTTTTATTGCTTTCCATGGTTCATGGAATCGGGCCCCTGAAAAACAAAATGGATTTTTGGTTGCCTTTGTACCTTTTAAAAATGGAAAACCCAGTGGGGAGTGGCAGGTTTTTGCTGATGGCTTTGCCGGCTTAGAAGAAGTTTATTCCCCTAGCGAAGCTGAACACAGACCAACTGGCTTGGCGCAAGGACCTGATGGTTCTCTATACGTGTCAGACGATAGCGGAGGTTCGTTATTCAGGATTGTTTACAATAAAAACTAAAAAAGATTGCGAAAAGATCCACTGCTTAAACATACAATTACAATTTTTCTATTTGGACTATCCATAGTTTTTTTACTGAATAGTTGTAATTCATCTGGAAAAGAAAACAGAACAAGTTCTAAAACCGAAACTCAAACGGTTACAAAATCCCCGCTTAAGGTGCGTGAGGCAGATCTGCCACCATATATGGCAAAAGGCAGGAAGGTTTATAGACAGGTATGCCTAACTTGTCATCAGGCAAATGGAGGAGGGGTGTCCGGATTAAATCCTCCCCTTATTCAAACAAAAAATGTGCTGGGCGATAAGAACAGAATGCTAGAGATTATTTTTATGGGATCTGAAGCGGGGCTGGAAGATAATAAATCTGAATATGCCAATGTTATGCAAGGTTATGGAATGTTGGGAGATGAAGAAATAGCCAGTGTAGCATCGTATATCCGAAATAGTTTTGGGGATAAAGCAGAACCAATTACAGTCGAAGAAGTAACTTCTTTTAGATCAGCAAATAAAAAATAAGATAGGCGCAATCATTTTAACCCCTGCCAATATAGGGCATTTGGTTGGCCATAACTGTGAGAAAAGGGACATTTGTATTTAGAGGTAAACCAGCCATATAAACTACAGTGCGGCCCACATCTTTGGGGTTCATTGTAGGTTCTATTTTATATGAACCATCAGCCTGCAGCGTTCCTTTTTCCATCTTTTTTGTCATATCACTTTTAGAATTACCGATATCTATTTGTCCGCAAGCAATGTTATAAGCCCGACCATCCAGAGAAGTAGATCTGGTTAAGCCTGTTACCCCGTGCTTACTTGCTGTATAGGGTGCAGAGCAGGGCCTGGGCACATGAGCAGAAAGAGAACCATTATTTACTATTCGACCACCGATTGGATCCTGAGATTTCATAATTCTGAATGCCTCTTGTGTACAAAAAAAGACACCATTTAAATTTGTATCAATAACGTGTCTCCATTCTTCTATGGTAAGTTCTTCCATTGGCTTTACAGGAGCACTTACTCCTGCATTATTGAAAAGTAAATCCAGGCGACCATAGGCTTTCAGAGTTTGGGCAAAAAGAGCCTTGACACTTAGCGGATCTTTAACATCCGTAGGCACTACCAGCGTGTCTGCAGTATTACATAGAGCTGCTGTTTCTATGAGGGTTTCTTCGCGCCTGCCTGCAAGAATTACAATCCATCCATCCTTATTTAGTGCTATTGCCACTGCTCTCCCAATACCCGACCCCGCACCGGTTACTATGCTGATTTTCGATTTCTTATTCATTTTTAATTTGAATTTAATACTTCAAAAGCTCTATTTTCCTAAAATCGATGGGATGACTATTAGATTGTAATGAGATGTATCCATCTTTAACAGAAGTATCACCATTTACAATTAGGGTTTTAGCTATCTCGTGCTCGGGGTTATAGGTTGGGTTAGAATAACTCAATATTTCTTCCCCGTTTGTAAAGTGAGTTATCTTACCATCCTTTACTTCTATTTCCAAAGTCACCCATTGATCCCCGTGAAAAGTTCTTTTTAGAGTGGGAGGTGAACAATAGCTTGTATTTTGCTGCCCGTTTAATTCTACAAAAATACCATTTGCGCAAATTTCTCCAACAGGCCTTTCATCAGCCCCGTTGCCGCCGTGCAGATTATATTCCAGAGAAACAGGAAATGGCTGATCCGCCTTTAAAGATGAAGGGGACTGAGAATGGAATTGAACACCGCTATCTCTAAACCCCCATTCAGGTGCCCCGGGAGCTGTTTCTCCTACAAATCGGTATTCTACTTTTAATCTGTAGTTAGCTAATTTCTCATTAAAATATAAAGCTCCAAACCTATTATTAAAATCATCGCCATAGGCGTCATAACGAATACTTAGAATACCATCAGAAACCTGAAAGGTATTCCCGAAATTCTCTCCCAAAGGATACCCCATTATTTTCATGGTCCAGCCATCTAAATCAGTACCGTTAAATAAAGGTTGCCAATTGTTTAGCTCAGTTTTTTGCTCAACTGGTTCAGATATTTCTTTTTGTGAAGCAGATTTCTTCTCTTTACATGAAATTATAAAAAGAAAACAAAGGAATAACGCATAAACAAAACTCTTCATAATAATTCAATTTTAGGCTGGTTTTTAAAATGCAACAATAAAATAATGAAGTGTATACAAAGGAATTAGGCCCGCCAAATGCGTTGTGCTGACTACTACTAAAATTTATACCTAACCACAGCGAAACTAAAATGAAAATATTCTTATTTCTTCTTTCTGAACAACAAACGAATAAAATAAAGAAAGCCATATTGTTTTGCGTAAGACAAAATAGGTCCAAACCAATTATAGGGTTGTATGCTTTCCTTAAAATCTCCTTTAAGGCCCTTTATTTCTTCCCAGGCAATCTGTCTTTCGAGACTCAGGCGTTTTAGCGCATGATTTATTTCATCTTTATTTTTATATTCTCTCATTTAATTGAAAAATTGTTTAGACATTGTCTGAATAATCAGGTTTTCTATACGAGATCTAAAAGCATAAACAATAGCTCCAATTACACATAAAATGCCTGCACTAATCAAACAGGCATAAACCATATTTCCAATAAGGTTGCCCAATGCCAAAGTACCGGCAACTATCAACAAAATAATCACCAAAAAGCTCAGGCTGCCCAATATGGCTGCTTTGCAGAACATAGCAGTAGTAGCAGTAAGCTGCTGAAAGACTTTGAGCTCGTAATACTCCTGTGTCTTAGTTAAATACTCTTCACCAAGGTTTACAGCTTTATTTGAAGTCTGGTCAAGGGATTCTAGTATACTCATTTAGCAGAGTTCTTTAATTTTCTATTTTTAGCCTTTAATTCCTTCAACTTTTTTTCTAATGTAGAAATAATATCTTCTGCCTTAAAACTTGCATTGGAGACTAGACCCTCAATTCGTTTTTCCAGGTCACTGGGATCCACGTTTAAAGTTTCCCTAAGCCTTTCTTTCATGTCTTCAGCAGTTTCATTAAGATTGGCCTTGGCTGTTGCTGCTTCTTCGGCTAATTTTTTTCTTGTAACTTCACCCTTATCAGGTGCAAAGAGTACTCCTAAGGCAACTCCTATAGCTGCGCCTGCAATAAGTCCTATTAATGTATTTCCAGAATTATCCATAATATAAATTTTTATGATGATGATCGAGAATGAAAGATACGAAATTAGGCCCTAAACTCCTTAATGCATAACTTAAATATTGCCGCGATTAACGTACATAACAATTGAGAATTATGAGGAATTAATGCATATCTCGGAAAAGAAGCTAAAATATTTAGTTATTTGAACTTGGAAGATAAATCCCTATTCCAATAAAAAGATTCGAAGTGTACTGCGACCGGTTACTCGGAGTCTGGCTGTCAAAAAAGTAATAGAACGAGCTGTTCACATAAATCTTTCCAGTAATTGGAATCTCAATTTTGAACTGTTCCGAGATGTTATAATTACCAATATCATTATATAGAGGTTGATAATAGAGGATATTGGTGATATTTATTTTACTTTTTGGCAGTACAATTGAAAGTGACATATACGTATTGTTCCTGTGGTTGTAAAATTTTTGGTTTAGAGCATCACTGATCTCTATTTCATACATATAAGAATTTCCTAAATATAGCCTCATGTGTTTAGTTGAAATTGTCTTAAAACGTAAACCTGCTGCAATTAGATGTCTGCCACTAACATCCAATAATTTATTGCTCTGACTTTGAACAAATGACTCAATTCTTGTCACCTGGGTTAGTCTATAGTTAAATCTAAAATGCAATAGCCAGTTATTTGAAAAATCCTCACCCTTAGAGCGGATAAGCCCCAAATTGCCTAAGAAAAAATATAACTTACGAAAGTCCTTTGATTTTAACTGTGTATATATTGCATCACTAAGTTCGAAGATATAGTTTCCGTCATTATCGTTATACCTAAATGAAAAATCGTTATTCAAAACAAACCTGACAGAATCTGTTTGCATTCTTGCGGACTCTATATTTACAACTTGTGTATAAACAGAATTAGCTGCCAAACACGAAAAAAATAAAAGTAGGCACTGTAATTTCATAATTGTATAATGGTAGGCGGGCTAAAATTAGAAGTTAATATTCTACTTAATAGTAATGTTATTTATATAAAACGAATTTACTAAAAACACTATAACAGAAGATAGCATACTGTATATGGTTTTATAAAAAGGGATAAGTATCTTTATTACGTATCAAAATCACGGTTATGCAAACACGAAAATTGGGTTACAGCGAGCTTTATCTTACCACTATTGGTCTTGGAACGTGGGCGATGGGTGGCGGAGATTGGCAATTTGGCTGGGGACCTCAGGATGATATGGCTTCTGTCAGGGCAATACACGCAGCATTGGATCAGGGCATTAATTGGATAGATACAGCGGCTATCTATGGCCATGGCCATGCCGAAGAAGTAGTTGGCAAGGCAATTAAAGGAATTAGGAATGAAGTAATCATCGCAACCAAATGCGGAAGGGTTTGGGAAGGTGACAGCCGGGAGATAGGCAAATCGCTTAGAGCAGATAGTATACGGCGTGAGGTGGAAGCAAGCCTTAAACGTTTGGCTATAGAAGTGATAGATATCTACCAGATTCACTGGCCGGAGCCCGATGAGGAGATTGAAGAAGGTTGGGACACCATGGCGAAATTGGTAAAAGAAGGAAAGGTACGTTATGTAGGTGTTTCTAATTTTAGCCTGGACCAACTTAAAAGGGCTCAGGCTATACATCCAATAACTTCTTTACAACCTCCTTACAGTATGTTCAGAAGGGAGATTGAGGAAGAAATTATGGCTTATTGTAGCACAAACCAAATAGGAATTATTGCCTACAGCCCAATGCAGGCCGGATTGCTGACAGGGAAATTTACCAAAGAAAGAGCGATGGCATTGCCCGACTCGGATTGGCGAAGCAGGCATCCGTTTTTTATGGAACCCCAACTCAGCATAAATCTTGAAGCAATAAAACAGCTGGGGCAAATAGCAAATGAAGAAAACATTTCGCTTTCGCAGCTTTCGTTGGCCTGGGTACTTCGAAACCATAAGATGACTTCGGCAATTGTAGGGGCCCGGAACCCACAGCAAATTGAAGAAACTGCTAAAGCCAGTGAAATAGTGCTGCCAAAAGCTAAAATTGACGCCATAGAAGAGATTTTAGCATGGCGGATAAACAACATATAAAGGCACAAATGGTAACACCTGCTTTTTTAGTATATGTTTAATTCTTTACCTTATGTGTAATGAGATAATTATCCCTAACAATTTTTGCAGTTTTATGCTCGCCGCTATGATCCCACCCAGGAGGCATAATCACATATAATAATTTATTTTTTAGACCGGGGGCCTTATATACATCCTTAAATAAGGCCACTATTTCTCCAAAGTAGACATCAAGGAAATTTCCTGAATCCATCTTTCGGGTAATTCCGTATTCAACCTTTATATTCTTATCTTCATCCTGGTATGTGCCAAAAAACTTATCCCAGATATTCAGGAGATTACAAAAATTAGTATCCATATAAAGCGGGTTACGGGCATGGTGTACCCTATGGTGAGAGGGGGTTAAAATGATCTTATTTAAAAACCCCAGCCTGCCATCTTTTAGTAAGTTCTCGCCCACATGAATAAACGCCCCATAGGTGCCGTCTATAAACATTATTAAAAACAGAAGTTCGGGCTTAACCCCCAGCAAAATACAAACAGTCGTACGAATAGTATCAGCGTATGGCGCTTCTAAAAAGAAGTGGGCGTAAGTAACGGTAAGGTTCATATTTTCTGGCGCATGATGGGTAGAATGCAGACACCAGAACAGCCGTACTTTGTGTCCCCAGTAATGATAGAGAAAATGCCCAAATTCCCAAACAATGTAGCCATAGATAAACCAATACCATGTAAAACTAGTTTGAAAAGGGGCCAGATGTTGAAAAAGACCAATGCAAAACGCTACCATAGCTATGGCAATAAACCTGCCCACAAACCTATTAAAGATGTAAATAAGAAAGTTGACTTTATATACCTTGGTCTGTGGATTTTTATAGATAAGCCCTAAAATCAATTCAAGGATTACCAGCAGTGGAATTATTGGATATATCAGAGAAACAATGCCATCATAAGTTCTAAAGGCCTCATAATTTCCTGCCTGTACTAGTTCCAGGACCTGGGCTATACCTAAAAAACCAATCAATTCATTAAAAAGTGTTTCCAGAAATTCTATAAACATAGTTGTGCTGCTTCCCCATTGTTTTTAATTCACACAGGGATTTGTTTAATATGTAATTGGTGTTAGTCCTTCTTATTATTTATTCAACCACATTTCTATAGTCCTTTTTACAAGCTGAGGGTTATCATGGTGAACAAAATGTCCCGCATCGGCAATTGTAACCAGAGTAAAGTCATTTTCCACCCATTCCCAGGTATGGTTAAGGGCTCCTGCAAGAAGAAATTTGTCATCAAGTCCGTGAATAAGTAAAACGGGTGCTTTAACTTTAATTACTGGAGACAGATCTGACATATAGGGTTCCCGAGGATAGTTTTGTTTATAGTAATTAAGCATAGCTTCAAAATCTGAACGCTTAAAAGCTTCTATGTATTCTTTTATATTCGCAGTATCGCTTAACATGGACGCTAATTTCTCTGCGGTGAGATATTTACTTGCCCCTGCCATTTGAAAACTCCTGGCATACTGACTGTTTTTTTGCTGTTCAGGATTTGTCGCCAATTCGTGCCTCAAACCCCTGGGATGAGGAGAGTTCAGGATTATGAGTTTTTCCAGGATTTGGGGACTCATCATGGCCAGTGCCCAAGCAACGGCACCACCCCAATCATGTCCTATGATGATCGCCCTTTTGAAACTTAAATGATGTATCACAGCAATAACATCTCCCACTAAAAAGTTAAGGCTATAGTTTTTTACGCCCTTTGGTTTGTCGGAAAGATTATAACCTCGCTGATCAATAGCTACCACATAATAATCGTTTGATAAATCCTCCATTAGGTCTTTCCAGGAATACCAGAAATCCGGGAAACCATGAATGAAAACTATCAAAGGGTTCTCTTTGGAACCTAATGCCACAAAGTGAATTTTGACACCTTTCGAGTCTGCGTATCCATGTTCAACTCTTTCTTTTATATCAGGGTCCATATTCTTAGAGGGTTAACAATTATGGTTTTAATTGCTTCTTTCTGTTCCTTAAAATTAGCAGCGTTATTAAATAAATTATAACAATAGTAAATGGGATTGCAACAAATCTGTGTTCTGGTAGTACATACCAAAGTATAAGTACTGATATCGTTCTAAAGATTGCGTGAAACATTCCAACCCAATGTTTAATAATCCATGAAAACGGGAGCCACATTAATCCGGTTAAAATTCCTACCGTCATTGGTAATGACGAATAGTCCAAAAGAAAGAAAGGGATCGCAATTGAATAAACCAGGAATGCTTGTCCAACTGTGATTAGAAATAGATTATCGAATTCATTTTTTGGTTTCGTTTTATCGAGAAAATCTTCACCCGTAAATTTTGAAATAAACATCCCCAAATAAACAATACTCCCTGTTCCAATAAAAAGGACCCAGACAGTTGTTCTAACCGGAAGCGTAATACCTGCTATTCCAATTATTAGCCAAACTAACATTCCAGCCAATGGTGTTGCTAAGAATTTGCTGTTTGTAAATTCTATTCTTTGTACTTCAAGAGTTCTTTTTATTTTTTCCATTTATTTCTATCAAGGATTTTCGCTATTAGCGGTTTTATATTTCATAAGATCTGCAATCATTTTAGCCCTTTTTATTGCCTCAGAAGCCCTGTCGCCCTTAAAATTTTCATTAACCGTTTGATTCCAAAGCAATAACCACCTTTCAAAATGCTCAGAAGTCATAGGTTCCTTTTTACTAAGTACAATATGCTTAGTCATGGGGTTTCCTTTATACTTCATGGTATCGAATAATAACGTTTCCCAGAAGTCATACATAATAGGAAAATGCTTCTCCCAGTCTATATCGGCAATTTGGTTAAAAAAGAAACCTATTTTATCATCTTTAAGAACTTTAGTGTAAAACTCGTTTACCAAATGCTCTATATCCTTCCTGTTTTCAATGTCTTTCATTTGAACGACTTAAATTAATGGCCTATTTAAATTTTGGTATACAACTATTAAGCAGTTTTTTGCATCAGTGGGAGGTTATTACCACTGCTATGTATCAAATTTTCTTTCTTTAATTTGTTTGTAATTCAGGTTGATGCATACTTATACAATGCAAACCACCTCCGCCTAAATTCAAGGCTAAGGCATCTAATACAACCACCATTCCATATGGACCAGTACCAGATTAGTTGATTTCATTTTTGGTGTATTTATCATATTTAACTACTGCTTCGCTTTAGCCATATCAACATTCTCAATAAATTCTATCAGGCCTTTAAAATAAATTTCTGCATCATCATACATAGCTAAATGACTCCCATTGGGGCAATGCAAGTATTGTCCATTCTGAACTTCCGAAGCTATCCATTCCATATGCTTAGGATCCATGGTGTCATAAGCCCCCCCAATAGCTAAGGTCGGAACTGTAATTTTTGAAAGTTCTGATTTTACATTCCAATTCTTCAATTTTGCATCACCCACCACGCCAAATTCACTTGGGCCTTGCATAGTTACATAGAAATCCATATTTACGTGGGCAAATGCCCTGTTTACAGGGTTAGGCCATTCTTCCAATGGCATTCGCAATACATGTTCCGGATAATAGTTGTTATAAATTAACTCAGAATATCGTGGGTTGCTATAATCACCTTTTGATTCCAGCACCCTTATTTCTTCTAATACATCTGGGGGTAATTGGGGGCCAAGAACATCATTGGCATAGGTAACATAATCCTGGATAGATGCCATCATGTTCGATATAATAAGGCCTTTTAGATTTTCCTGGTATTTTAGCGCGTATTCCATGCATAAGATGCCTCCCCAAGAACTTCCATAGAGGTAAAAATTATCTGAATTTAAACCAAGTGCCTTTCTAACCTGTTCCACTTCGTCCACATACCGGTCAACACTCCATAAGGTACTATCACTAGGCGTGTCACTATAAAAAGATTCGAGCTGATCATAGTAGTAATATTCTATTTCAGCGTTTGGGAAGTAAGAATCAAAAACTTCCAGATATTCATGGGTAAAACCTGGCCCGCCGTGTAGTAACAATACCTTCATGTCAGGGTTGTTTCCAATCCTTTTTGTCCAAACTTTAAATTCTCCTGCTGAGGTTTCAACCGGAATCATTTTTACCCCTCCACTTAATTTATCATCACGATCGGAATAATCTAAGTAACTACTTTTTTCAACATTGGTGTTTTGCTTTTCCTCTTTATTGGTGCAGCTTTGGAGGATTAGAAATACGGATAAAATTAAGACGAACTTTCGCATGGGTTTTAGGATTAGGTTTATTATTGAGAATCATTACTTTTATACATGTTGATCAATAAGAATAGTATTTCCATCCGGGTCAATAATAACAAAATTTCCTGGTCCGCTTGTACTTTCATCTGCTTTACTTTTCAACTTAATTCCTTTTTCTTTTAATTCGCTCTGAATTTCCCTTACATCATCAAAATCATTAAGTTTATTGGCATCCGTGTCCCATCCCGGGTTAAATGTCAAAATATTATTTTCGAACATCCCTTGAAATAGTCCAATAAGGGAATTTTCGTTTTTCATTATCAGATAATTTTTCTCGATCTCGCCTGCGAAAACTTTAAACCCCATATTTTCATAAAATTCTTTTGACACATTAATGTCTTTGACATTAAGACTGATAGAAAATGCTCCTAATTTCATATTGTCATCTTTTTATATTAATTGTATTTATTCTGATTCTTCTCCATTTAATTGTCGGTTATACTCTTCCGCATTAAAATGACCATTGGACTCCTGCACTAAACCTGCTTTATTCATAGTCCACTCTTCAAAGCCACTGATTTTTACTTTGTTTCCGGTTCCACCGGCAACATTATTGGTCCCGGTTAGCGTCCAATAAAAACGTGTTTTATTCGATTCGGTTATTAAACTATCCATAGCAACAATCATATCGGGAAAAGCATCCATAAATCCTTTGGCAACATTTATAATCGCTTCGGTTCCTATTGCCGGATCACCATCATTAACCTTTAAAAAGCCATCTGCAGCAAAGAAATCGGCAACCCTTTCAGGTTTTTGGCTACTCCAGGCATTAGCATATTCATTTCCAAAATCTATAAGGCTTTTTTGCTCCATTGTATTTTTTGTTTGTGCATCAATTTGAATTGAATTTGATTCTGATTTTTGAGAACTGTTTTTACAACTAAAAACTAATAAAATCAAAACGATAAAAGGCAGATAATTTATTTTCATTGGTATTAGTCTAAATTGGTTACGACGGTTTTGTATAAAAATAAGCACAGGTTCAAGACAAGAATTTGTTTAACAGAACTCATTTTATCCTTCAAGCTAATTCAACAACCTTAAAGTTAATGAATCATTCATATGATTAGTTTTATTCCGGTATTTTAAATTACAGGGCGAGTCATTAGTTCCAAAAAGCGGTCGGCCAAGTGTCCGAAATAAGAAGACGTTTAATACCGCTTATATTGTTGACGGGAGTTTTATTAATCTTATTTCGGTTCCAGGGTCATCACGTAATCATAACTCTCATTCAGATACTCAGCTACCTTGTCTAAATCTTCTAACATTTTTTCTGGAATCAAAATATATCCTCTCATCACTGCTCCATAAGATTTATAGATTGTAGTATTGAATTCATTCATATATTTTTCCTGAACTTCTTTAGAAAATCTAATCCCTATTTCTCCTGCCTTGTTAAAGAGAGAGAACATATACCCATTGGCAGATGTGTATGGCATTGTTTTCCCTTTTCGTTTAAATCTCGGGCACTTTGAAACAAGTTCATCATAAATTTTAAGCTTGTCTTCTAACATTTTTTCAATTTCTTTAATAACGGCCAACAGTTTGTGTTTCAATAGTTAAATCTTGTCTGCGTAAGCAGTGGGCGAGTTGGCCCCCTGGTCAAAAAAGGTCAAGAACCGCCTTACTCTAAAGATAATTAATTTCCCGGATTTACAGCTTGCCACGCCAAAGACCTGGTTCGGAAATCCCTGCCTACCGGTTTATTAGCCATTGGAAGGCAGGCAAGTTTTAGCTATTGTTGTAATGTGTTTTTTATACTTTAAAAATGTCTAATCCTTCAATCCAGAAGATTTCAGATTCAAAAAATTTAAGTCTTGTTTTGATGATTCGGTCGGTTTTGTCCCGGGAAGGTTTTGTTATAAATCGCGCCCTTGAATTGCTCAAGTCCAGCGTGTTTTTTTCATCAAAGTCCTTTTCATTGTCCGAAAAAAATGAAATTATTTTACCGTCTGCTGTCCAATTCCCTTTGCCGTATTCATTTATTATTTGCGGCATTCCGGCTTCATGATTTACATAAGAATGAAATATAAATGTTTGGTCTTGATTAAGAGTCAATCTATATTCAATTAAGTGTTTATCATCTCCAAGTTTAAGATAGTATTCTCCAATCATGTTATCCGATTGCGAGAACAAAGTCAGGCCAGACATTAAAAATAAAACGGCAATAAACTTTTTCATAATTATTATTTTAAATGCATTACAACGATTTCTTTATGATTCCCGTCAGGGCGGGCAGTTCATTACTGGGGTGTAATGAATTATAGCCGTTGTAATAACACCTAACTATCAAAAATCAAAACCAAGATCTAATTGGATCATTATCGGCCAAAAATTTCCATTACCTTCTGTATCAAAATAATATTGAGGCCCAATGTCAAACAAAAGATGAAACTTTTTAGAATATCGCCGTTGTATTCCCCATGTAGGACCAATTGCAAAGTCGAAATCAGATGTTCTAGTAATATTTTCAGCCACAGAGGGTCCTGTTGTAATAAATCTTATCGACCAAAAATTGCCTGAATTCCCTTCAACAGTCTTTTGTTTTTGCTTTCTTTTTTCAAAGTTATAGAACCATTTATGTTGTAAATCCAGAAAAGGTGCAATTATATAAACAAAACCACTACCGCCGAAAGTTAAATCGGGATATCCTCCACTATAGCCAATTCCAAGGGCTGAAGAAAAAGTTGTTTTCTCTGCAGTTGGTAATTCAAGTTCAATTGCCGGATTTAAAAAATTCACTCTCCAGATCTTTTGGGTATTGATGCTATTGGTGTCTTGTCCATTCACTAAAATTGATAGAAATAGGACAAAGCCAAGAACTAAGTATTTATACATTTGATAAAGCAATTTTTTATGTGTTACAAGGGCTCAACGATGGTTAGTACGGAAATTCAGGGAACAGAACTTTCGGACTTGCACTTAGCCAAAACTTTTTATTTTGTATTAATTTTTCATTTCAAAGCCAAATCAAAAAGATTTAGCGGACTTAATTTAGAAGCACTAAACTATAGGTTAAGCACCAAAAACCGTATTAATAATATCCATTATTGTGCCACGTTGTAATTATTCATCATCAATACTTACATCTTTTTTTTGCGTGGCACTATTATACCCATCCATAAATGATTTTTTACTTCCTTCCCAATCAAATATGGTCTCCAGAATAAACATTGTCAGAATTCCCAAAAGGAAAAATTTGATATCTCGTCGTGTTATTTTCATAGTTTAAATTATTTGCACCCCAATGCATGCCAATGGTCTCAGCTATGATTCCCACCAGAGGCGGGCAGGTCTTTACGCCTGGAGTGTGATGAATTATAGCTGTTATTAGCAAACGGTGTTTTATCTGAGGGGAGCTCTAATTTGGCAAGAATTTCATTCAATTCATTTAGAGAAACCTTATCAATAATTTGAGTATTGATTGTTATATCCTTTTTAGCTGTCT
The DNA here is from genome assembly GCF_049665975.1 of Eudoraea sp. Classification (GTDB taxonomy): domain Bacteria; phylum Bacteroidota; class Bacteroidia; order Flavobacteriales; family Flavobacteriaceae; genus Eudoraea. The sequence goes on along the minus strand of NZ_JBATGR010000034.1, from coordinate 9,491 downwards.
TCAAAATATAGTCACCAGCAAATTTTTTAATACAGCTTATTTCTGATAATCGTATTTTCTTTCCGAAGGATGAATTTACCTTGATAAATTCAGAGTCGATGGTCAAATATTGATTTCTCCATTCATAGAAGTACTGTCCCAAATACAAGACAGCCATTAGAATAAATACATAATCTGTCCATTCATTTTCTTCGCCATAATTTAAACTGAGCAATCCAAATACTGCCCAAATTATTCCATATATCAAATTAAACCGCATTTTCTTTTTTTTATATCTTACTTTCATATCTCTACTTTAGCTAACCCTTCACCCACAATAAATTATATATTACCCAATTTGCTTTGTTTACCCAAACTTCATTGAAAAGGTAAAAGGAATATCTGCGGGTTTACCATTTTTAATTCCCGGCTCCAATCGGGGTAATTGGTTAATTGAACTAATCATCTTCCTTTCGTACTTACCCGATTTGTCATTACTTTTTAGAAATTTAATGTCCTTTATTTCTCCAGTTTTTGAAATTGTGAACCTTATAACCAACTCCACGGCTGGATTCCCATCCAGTCGTCTATCAATTTCAATGGTATTCCTTAGATGTCCATAAAGGATTTTACCAAAACACTTACTTCGTCCTTCAGCGCTTTCAATTTTCCTGCATTTTCTAAAAGTGGGGTCCCTTTCGATTCCCAATTTTGGATTGGTTTTGTTAATCCCATTTTTAGGAGTTATGAATCTTATGCCATCTCTTCTTTGTATGATGTCTTTTTCATAATTATTATTAAACAGTGTTGAATCTTGGGTATAAGCAGAAGAATTTAGAAAGAATATGGAAAGCAAAAGAATAATTTTATATTTCATTTAGTGCTATTTATATTAATGGCCTTGTCTTTAAATTTGTTCCATTCCAGGCATCATGAAACTGTCTGCCTTTTGAGGATTATAGCCATTGTTACCTACTGGCTTTTTTAATTATTTCAGACAGTTCAGTTTCTTTTTGAGTTCCAATTAGAAATTTTTTTCCATTCAGAAGTTCAATCGCTAAACCTTTATTCCCTTTTGTATTATAAACGGTTCCGTATTTTGTCCAAAGTCGGATTCCCCAACCTCCGACGAATCCATAGTTCACGACTTCGGCATTTTTTATTTCTTTCCATTTCACTCGTTTTTTAACGAAAGGGAAGAAACTCATTCGGATTTCGTTTTGGTCAATTTCAGTTATCATACGCATATACCAAAACATCGCTATTAAACCAAAAACAAAGACAGTAAAAATTATTAGTCCAAGGTCAGACATTGGGTTATCTCCAAACTGCTCGCCTAAGATTAGTTGCTTGTATATTCCATAAATTGGTAGAAGGCCAATACCAATTAAAATCAGCCAAAGCCACCATTGCGTGAATTTTTGTTCTTCTTTAAATTCGATTTTCATTTTGTGTTCGTATTTTTTCGGCTTGCAGGCAACTTGTTTTATGTGGATAAACTGTCCAGCACTCCCAATAGCCTGGCAGGATATGAGGAGGTTCAGTTATATTTTACCCCAATTTGTTTAACACATAAATGTATTGACTTTACTAAAAAGGGAGTTATATAAAAACCATAGGTTTTCTATGGTTTTCGTATACCAAAACAAATTTTGTTAAAGAACTCTTCACGCTAACCAAAAACGGACATACTTAGTAAACGGGCATTGAACTTCTTACCATTTTGCAACTGCTTTGCAGTTAGCGCACATATATTGTTCTACCAACACCATTCTCGCAATAGGGTTCAATTTCTAGCATTTATGAAACAGGTTTTTCCCCAAGGGCTCCTGGACAGCACCGCTGAGGTGCACCAGTTTAAACACAGTACCAGAAGTAAGGGCATATATCTTATAATTCTGCTCGTGCTAATAGGTGCTTTTGCAGCGCTGCCTTTTTTAAAAGTAGATGTAGTTTCAACGGCCAGGGGGATTATTAAGCCCAACAAGGAACGTGTAGACATTAGTCTGATTAATTCTGGACAAGTACTTTTTAGTAGTCTGGTCAATAATAAGATAGTAGCTAAAGGAGATACGCTATTAATCCTTAATGATCAGGGAATAGACCAGAAGCTAAACCTTTCTGCTTTTCAAACCCAGGAAACCCTTTCCTTTATTAATGATCTGACGCTGCTTTTAAAACAAAAAACTGTTCGCCTTGCCGAACTCTCTTCACCCAGATATCAAAAGGTTTACCTCCAATACCATCAAAAACTCAGGGAACTTCAAATTAGATTTCAAAAAATAAAACGCGACTTTGAGCGCTATAAACTTTTATATGAAAAAGGGGTAATTGCCAGGGCAGAATATGATAATTACAAGTTTGAATTTGACCTGGCCGTATCTGAAATAGTGCAGCACAGAAAACGGCAACAAAATTCCTGGCAGGCAGATCTATCGCAATACAACAACACCTTAAAAGAGCTGCATACCAGCAAAGAACAGCTTGTAGAAAATAGAAGTCGGTTCGTTATCACAGCCCCCGTCAGCGGAACCTTGTTTAGTATAAATCATCTGGAGGCTGGAAGTTTTATTACCGCCGGCACGGTACTGGCTCAAATTTCTCCTGACACAGATCTGTTGGTGGAATGTTATGTGAGTCCGGCCGATATTGGCCTTATCAAAGAACAGGACCACACCAATTTTCAAATAGATGCCTATAATTATAACCAATGGGGCCTCGCGTCAGGGCATGTGATTGAAGTAGGAAAAGATATAGAATTTCTGGAAAACGAATCTGTCTTTAAGGTGCGTTGTAACCTGGATCAGAAATACCTTCTGCTAAAAAATGGATTTAAAGGGAATCTGAAAAAAGGGATGACGTTGAATGCAAATTTTAAGTTGGGCAGACGGACTTTGTTTGAATTGCTCTACGATAAAATGGACGATTGGTTAAATCCGACCAATAATTCTATAGCCCATCAATAATTTTAATTCTGAATGCATGCGTTATGCGGTAAAAACCATGAATTTAGCAAGTAACAGATCATCCAGGTGCGCAATGGAGGGTTTATAACTAAATGTTTAATTAAATATAAAAAAAATGGAAGAATTGACTTTATACGAATTAAGGAACACAGAGGGGGGATTGCTAATTGGTGCACCACCAAGGTTTATTATAAACGCTGCCATAGCGGTAGGCAGATCTGCCAGTGCCTGGTGGAAGGGATTTAAAAATGGAACGGTATTGGTATAACCAGATATAATTAAATAGACTATGAGAAATTTAGATAAGAATGAATTGCAAAATATCACTGGTGGATACGAGCCCAAGTGGTATGAAATTGCGGCTTTTATGGCCGGTGACATGGCAGGTAGAGCCCTCGATTTTGCCCATGGATTTTTTGATGGGTTATTCGGTGTTGAGCATTAAATAGACTATTAATCACTTAAAAAGATTTAGAAATTATGAATATACATGAATTAAGTTTTTACGAACTTCAACTAGTAAATGGAGGAACAAGGGAGGATTATAATGCCGGTCAATCTGCAGGCAAGCACGTAAGGGCGGCTATAGAAGGTCTATCTGATGCGTTACTCAAGTTTTCAAAAATAGTTAATAACTTTCTTCCGGGATAATAGCCTTTAAGACTTAAAGCGCCTCATTAAATTTAATGAGGCGTTTACATCATTAGTTAACTTGTCTAAATATGCTATAGCTATACTTAATAATAGTTGAGCTTTCTAAAGAATTAAAATTAATAGCAATGGGAAAAAAGAAAGATCTGGCAGTAAAAAAGCCTAAATCAAGAATAAGTGAGCTGATTGATTTCTTGTTCCATCCGGACATGAATATAAGCACTAACCAAAGTCTGAAAGAATCGTTAAAGGATGTTTTATATTATTTTGTTTTATCTGTGCTTCTTGTTTCCATAATTGGCTTAGTAATATTCACAGTTTTTTCAGTACAAAACTCAGTAATCTCTGACCTGAGTGCTGGTAAACCTTTATTTAGAACCTTCTTAATAGCTTGTCTGTTGCTACCTGTTTTGGAAGAAGCGATATTCCGTCTACCTTTAAAATATAAACCGCTTAACCTTGCGATCTCCATTGCTGTACTCTATTGGGGCACTGTTTCTTATCTTATTTTAACCCATGTCAACAAAGATTTTGGTCTACATCAAATGCTCTGTTTACTCAGTGCAATTCTAATCGGACTTCTGATCTTTTACATTGCCAGAAAGAATTCAGAAAATCTTAGTAAATTTTGGGCAAACAATTTTAAATTAATTTTCTATTCATCCATTGTTTTATTTGGATTGTTTCATGTTCAAAATCTGGAAATTCCAGCAGAAAATATTTATTTTATTCCTATAATTATTGTACCATGGCTTATTGGAGGACACATTACAGGATTCATCAGAATAAAATATGGATTTTTTTTTGGGGTTGTTTACCACGGATTATATAACCTGTTCCCCGTATTATTAGCTTCTACAAATTAGGAATCCTCCAATTAACACACTTATTTTCTACAGGTAGGCATATGTCTACCAAAATCTTTTGTTTTATTAGGTTACAAAGAAAACCTTTCAGCTATAATGTCAATTGGGATATTTCGCATGCGTGATTTATGCAGTAAAAACAAGGATCTTTGCCAAAGAGGACATCCAGGTGCGCAATGGAGGGTTCAGCAATCAATGTTTAATCAAAATAAATAGAAATTATGAGCATTAAAGAGTTACATACCAATGATTTTCCAAATATTAACGGGGGCACTAAAGAGGATTATAATGATGGACATGAACTGGGGGTAAAATTAGTTAATACTCTTAAGAGATTCTCCTATTTTTATATAAGGAGTAGTCCGTTGTACAGATTATTAAACTAGTACCAGTCGCAAAAGCGTCTCACTTAATGAGACGTTTTTTGTTTTATAAAAATACTATTTGCAAACCTTCTGCAGCCAGCAGCAGTAACTTGTTTCATAACGAATTACACTTATGGCTGGGAAAACTATCAAACAACATGATATTACAGATTGTGGGGCCGCTTGCCTTGCTTCCATTGCTGCGCATTACCATTTGGAGATCCCAATAGCGAGGATCAGGCAATATGCCGGGACAGATAAAAAAGGCACTAATGTCCTTGGCCTCCTGGAAGCAGCACAAAAGCTGTGCTTTGAAGCCAAAGGGGTTCGTGGAGATTTTGACAGCCTTTTTAAAATACCAAAGCCGGCAATAGCACATGTAGTGGTGAAAGAAGTACTGCATCATTATGTAGTCATTTACGAAGTGACTAAAAAGTATATAACCATCATGGATCCTGGCTGTGGTAAGCTCCAAAAAAAGAACCATCATGAGTTTCGGAATATGTGGACAGGGGTTTTAGTTCTTCTGCAACCTGATGAGAATTTTGTTAAAGGCAGTGAAAAGATCTCCATTTACAGACGTTTCTGGTTTCTTTTAAAACCCCATAAATGGGTTCTTTTGCAGGCATTCGTCGGCGCTGTGGTGTATACCCTGTTGGGATTTTCCACTTCTATATATATTCAAAAGTTAACAGATTTTGTGTTTGTAGGGGGTAATATTAGGCTATTGAATTTATTAAGTGTCATCATGGTGGTATTGCTTTTCCTGCAACTTCTTCTATGGGTATTTAAGGATGTGTTTTTGATAAAATCGGGTCAGCAAATTGACGTACGACTTATACTGGGCTATTACAAACATCTTTTAAAACTACCCCAGCAGTTCTTTGACAATATGCGCGTAGGGGAGATAATTTCCCGAATAAATGATGCAGTAAAAATCAGGGCCTTTATTAATGGGGTTTCCCTGAATCTTACTGTTAATTTGCTTATCATATTCTTTTCTTTTGCGATCATGTTTTCGTTCTACTGGAAACTGGCGCTTATAATGTTAACAGTAATCCCCGTATATGCAGTTGTCTATTTTATTGTCAATAGACTGAACCGAAAAACAGAACGAAAAATCATGGAAAAATCTGCAGAACTGGAAAGTCAGTTGGTAGAATCCCTGAATTCCGTGGGAACCATAAAGCGATTTGGGCTGGAAAGGTTCGCCAATATTAAGATGGAAACCAGGTTTATAGGTTTACTGAAAACAGGGTATAAATCTGCATTAAATTCGGTTTTCTCTTCAGTAAGTAGCGGTTCAATTTCAAAATTATTTACCATAATCCTTTTATGGAGTGGCTCCTATTTTGTCATAAAGCGAGAAATTACTCCGGGTGAACTGATGTCGTTCTACGCCATTGTAGGGTATTTTACCGGCCCTGTAGCCAGCCTTATCGGTGCCAACAGGGAAATACAGAATGCCCTGATTGCAGCAGACCGTTTATTTGAGATCATGGATCTGGAAATAGAGGAAACCGAAAATAAAATTCGACTTAAAAAGACAAATCTTGGAGATATACATTTTAAGAATGTAGTCTTTAGATACGGAACAAGGGTTGAGGTATTTAAAAAATTAAATTTAATTATTCCAATGGGTAAGATTACGGCTATAGTAGGAGAAAGTGGCTCTGGAAAATCTACACTGATATCTTTGTTGCAAAACCTGTATCCTATTCAAAAAGGGACTATCACTATTGGAGAAATTGATCTGAAATATGCAGACAATACAAGTCTTAGGGACATTGTTTCTGTAGTACCCCAAAAAATAGATTTGTTTGCCGGGAATGTTATAGACAATATTGCCGTGGGTGATTTTGCCCCGGAAATGGAAAGGATTATTCTTATCTGCAAAAGGATTGGTATACTTGATTTTATTGAAAACCTTCCTAATGGTTTTAGCACCTATCTGGGTGAGAACGGTGCTACCCTCTCCGGCGGACAAAAACAAAGGATAGCTATTGCCAGGGCGCTATACAAAGAACCTGAAGTTTTAGTACTGGATGAGGCAACATCCTCCCTGGACAGCAGTTCAGAAAACTATGTCCAAAGAGCTATCACAGGCCTCAGACAAGCTAACAAAACCATTATCCTCATTGCACACAGACTGAGTACGGTTCTTCAGGCCGATAAAATAGTAGTATTGAATGAGGGAAAGGTTTTGGAGGAAGGCTCACATAATTTTCTTTATCACTCAAAGGGGCATTATTACAAGCTTTGGAAGCAGCAAATGCCGGTAGCCGAATAATTATAGAAAGCTTAATAAATAGCCTATTAGTGCGCCGCCCAAAACAATAAACGCGCTGTTCAGTTTCTTAAAAACAAAAACTACCAGTAGACTAATTAAGGCTATTAAAATAGTCCGCCAATCAGTCAAAGTGTCTCTTCCCATGCTAATACATACAGCAACTATCAATGCTACCGCCGCAACATTTACGGCATCTAGAAAGGCCCCGATGACTTTTGACTTGCGCATTTTGGGGATTAATGGATTTAGAATCAGCACAAATATAAATGAGGGAAGAAAAATACCTACAGTGGCTGCCATTGCCCCCGCAACACCATTCATTTGCCAACCAATAAAAGTGGCTGTAGATAAAACGGGTCCGGGGGTAATTTGCCCTACCGCTACAGCATCAATCAAGGCCTGCCTGGTTAGCCAACCGTTTCCTACCAATTCTGTGTCGAGAAAAGCAAATAAAACATAACCACTGCCATATAAAATAGCGCCTACTTTTAAAAAAGAAAGGAAAATCTTTAGGGTTCCAATCTTTAGTGGCTCTGTGGCCTGAAGAAGTAAGATTGGAATTATACTGCTTAAAAGAATTTTGTTTTTTTTGATAAAATAGATAATTAGACCCAGAATTCCGCAACCGAAAAGAGCTACAATTTCATTGACACCTAAAAGACAAATGATAATCGTTAAAATTCCCAGAATGGCAAGTTCTGTATTTTTTATCGCTTTTTTTCCAAGCCGATATGCAGCCATTAAAATGATGGCAATAACCGCTGGTTTAATACCATAAATAAATGGTTCCACTTCTGGCAATTGGCCATATTGCTGGTAGAGCCAGGCAAAGATTGAAGTAATGACTACTGCTGGAAATATAAAACAAAACCCTGCTACAAACAATCCTTTCCAGCCGGCACGCTCGTGTCCGCAATGCATGGTCATTTCGGTTGAATTAGGTCCGGGAATTAAATTTGTTGCCCCAACAAGATCCAGAAAGTGTTCTTGGGTCATCCACTTTCTTTTTTTAACAACTTCATCTTCCATCATGGCTATGTGAGCAGCAGGACCACCAAAAGCAATGCTTCCTAACTTAAAAAACAATATTGCAATTTCCGTAAGTTTTTGTCTTTGGGACATTTTATATCCAGTTCAATTCGATGTTATATATTGATTTTTTAGTTTAAAACAATTTTAGTTTTTGATCTATAAGTTAATAAATATGGCAACCACAATGGCAAGTGCGCTGAGAGCCATGATAACCAATACCAGTCTGATCGCAAATTTAAACCACTTATCAAAAGAGATGCCGGCAATGGCAAGAACGGCCATTAGCCCTCCGTTGGTGGGTATGATCAGATCTGTCATGACTGCACCATACTGATAGGCCAACACACAAACCTGTCTGGAAAGCCCTATTAAGTCTGATAAAGGCGCCAGGATGGGCATCGTTAAAACAGCTTGTCCGGAATAACTGGGAACAACTAAATGAAGTAATGACTGGGAGACCATCATGGAAATGGCAGACAGGCTGGTGGGTAAATATTGCATAGGGGTAAACAGCCCGTAAATTAAGGTATCTATGATCATTCCCCGTTCAAGGATAATAGAAATACTGCTGGATAACCCCACAATGATAGAGGCAAAGATCATAGCTTTAAAACCTTCAATATAGGCTTCACTTGTTCCGTTTAAGCCAAGTTTTCCTATTAAACCTACCAGAATGCCTATCACAAAAAACTCGGCAGACATTTCATTAAAACCCCAATTATATTTTAAAATGCCTACAATTAATATCACAAAGGCCAGTGCCACCATTCCCAGGATGAGTACGCTTCTGAGGTTTAGGTTCTTTTTTTCAAATAGGTGCAGATCTTCTTTTACTACTTTATTTTTATTGGCGTATCTGATCACCATAAACATCCAAATACAAAACGCAATCGCCATCACCACCAAACGAAAACCACTGCCCGATAGAAATTCCAGATTCGTCTCTTTTTGGGCGATAACTACCGCAAAAGGGTTGATAGGACTAAAGGCTGCTCCTAAAATAGCCGAGCCGTAGCTTATTGCTACGGCAACAAAAGAATTGTAGCCCATACGTGATGACAGATATAAAAGCACCGGGGTCATGGCAATAATTTCTTCCTGAAGACCACTCAACGCCCCCCCTGTAAGAAATGCCAGCGAAACCACAATTAAGGCAATTTCTTCCCTGCCATTTAAGAGCATGGTTAGATATTCAATACCATCTTTTAGAGCGCAGGTTTTTTCAATAACAAAAAAACTTGCGCCAATTAATAAAATGAGTGCTATTAAATCTGCCCTGGCAATGAACCCTTCAGGAACGGATAATAAGATATCAAAAACAGAAACAGACGGAGCTTCTATT
>NZ_JBATGR010000033.1:0-22133 GCF_049665975.1 Eudoraea sp. | reverse complement strand
TGCTATATCTCCTGCCCTGCCGTGGAGGTATACTCCAAATATAGCTGCTTTCAAAGGTTCATATTTCTGTGCCACTAATGAGGTTATCACGCCTGTAAGCACATCCCCGCTTCCTGCCGTGGCCATTCCGGGATTTCCTGTAGTGTTAATATATCCCTTTTCGTTATAGATCACTATAGTATGAGCGTCTTTTAGTACCAGAATACAATCGTGTTTTTTAGAGAATTCCTTAGCTTTTTTAAGTTTATCAAAATCATTCTCCCAATTGCCCAATAAGCGCTTCAATTCCCCCGGATGGGGAGTAAGTATCGTTTTTGGTGGAAGTTTTTTTAATAGTGATTTGTTCATGGCAATCATATTAAGACCATCAGCATCAATAACCATAGGAGATTTAGTTATTCCTAAAAATTTGGAGAACGTTTCCTGAGTACGCTGCGCAGTTCCCAGTCCAATTCCAACCCCTATTACACTAGGCTCCAATTTCAAAGAAATATTTGTGATTTCTTTTTCACCTTGGTCTGTAATAACCATAACCTCGGGTAATGAACTTTGTATGGGTATATATCCACATTTTGGTACATAAGCCGAAACCAATCCACTCCCGGAGGTAATGCAGGCCTTGGAAGCAAGGGAAACAGCCCCAATTTTGCCATAGCTGCCGCCAAGAATCAATGCATGTCCATATGAGCCTTTATGTGAAAATTTTTCCCTTGGAATGTAATATTTCAAAACTTCATTTTTGCCAATAAGCTCAAAGGAAGCCTCGGTTTGCCCGATATATTTTTGAGATAACCCAATATTTAAAACTTCCCATTGATTGGAGAATATTCCCGTTTCCGGTAAGAAAAAAATAAGTTTTGGAAACTGAAAACTCAGAACATAATTCGCTTTCACAACCGCTTTTGAATTTTTTACAGGCTGATCTAGAAACAAGCCTGACGGGATATCAACAGAAACAACGAAAGCGCTCGAATCATTAAAATGCTGTATAAGTCTTTCCACCCATGGATCAGGTGTTCTGTTTAACCCTATCCCGAAAAGAGCGTCAATAATTATATCTTCAGAATCAATTGAAGGGAGTTCAGAATCCTGGTTAACAAAGTTTGGCCAAATCTTACGATCTTTCAAGCGCTCTAAATTACCAAGAAAATCATGAGACCTCTTCTCGCTATAGTTTACAACAAATACCTCAATATTGTAACCATGTTCCCATAAATGCCTTGCCAGAGCCAATCCATCACCACCGTTATTTCCAATCCCACAAAACAACTTAATTTTGACCTGAGCACCTTGCAACTTATGATGAAGCCAGTCAAAAAGCTGAATTGACGCCCTTTCCATTAGCTCGGCTCCGGTGATATCCTGATCTTCAATTGTGAATTGGTCAGCTGCGTATATCTGTTTGGCTGTAAATATCTTCATTTCTTATTTATGGTCAATTTATTGGATTCCTATTTATTTAGTGACAACTCCGCGTGAAATAGGTTTTTTACTCCTGGTGTTAGTTACAAATTCTACTTTATACCACTGAATCATCCCTGAATACCGTTATTTTTTATAAAAATATTTGAAAAAAATTGATGACTTCACAAAAATAGCATGAATTATTTGATAAGGGGTTCAAAAGTCCTACTTTTGAATTGTCATCAGAGACATTATGAAAAGCATATCGGACATAAATAAAAGGGCTTCATCCTTTACTAACCGGCGCCATTTTGCTGCTAGCATCACCACTACTACCCCTTAGGGGTAAGTTTCTACATATACGTCCGTATCCGTTTATATTCAGTAACAACAGCTGTATAAATCAAGCAATTAATACTAAAACAAAATGAAGGTTTTAAAATTTGGAGGTACTTCAGTAGCCAATGCTCAGCATATAAAGCAGGTTCAGAATATCATCAAAAATTTGGATGAAAATAACATTGTAGTTGTAGTATCTGCTCTGGGAGGAATTACAGATCTGCTCCTCAGGACTATTGATATGGCATCAAATCAGGATGAAAAATATAAAGATAGTCTTCAGGAAATAGAAGACAGGCATATAAAGACTATTAAAGAACTCATTCCAATTCAATTACAAAGTGCTATTTTAAGCAAGGTGAAAAGCGAATTAAACACCCTGGACACTTTAGCTGAGGGTGCATTTCTAATTGCTGAAAAAACCCCGCAGTTAACAGACAAGATTGTTAGTTTTGGCGAGCTTTTATCTTCCTATATTATTAGTGAATTCTTTGTCTCCGCTGGTATGAATTCAGCATTTAAGGATAGCCGGGAGCTAATCAAAACTGATGACACTTTTGGAAAGGCTGCTGTGGATTTTGAAAATACCAATAAAAACTGTAACGCTTATTTTTCTAAAACCAAAAATAAAATAACTGTCATTCCCGGATTTATTTCTTCAACAGCCCAAGGTAATTCCACGACCTTAGGGAGAGGTGGTTCTGACTATTCTGCGGCAGTAGTGGCCAGTGCAATAGATGCAGAAGAATTACAAATATGGACAGATGTAAGTGGAATGTATACCGCAAATCCCAGGATAGTTAAACAAGCCAAAGCAATACCGCAGATTTCCTATGAAGAGGCAATGGAATTATCACATTTTGGAGCCAAAGTACTGTATCCTCCTACGATACAACCTGTGTTGTCCAAAAACATACCTATTCTTATTAAAAATACTTTTGCGCCTGAAGAGGCAGGAACATTAATTGCCAAAAATGATAACGCCCAGGGCAAATCTGTTAGGGGTATCAGCAATGTTGAACATATTACCCTTCTTTCGCTGGAAGGTCCGGGAATGATTGGCATACCCGGTATTTCAAAGCGGTTTTTTGAAGTCCTTTCCCAGACAGGGATCAGTGTGGTACTTATTACCCAGGCATCTTCAGAACATTCAATTTGTGTTGGTATATCAGATGTAGATGCAGCAATTGCAGAATCACTGGTTAATAAAGCTTTTGAATATGAAATAGCAACAAATAAAATAAAACCGGTGTTGGTGGAAAGTGAGCTCGCCATAATTGCTTTGGTAGGAGATAACATGAAAAGTCATCAGGGATTAAGTGGCAAAATGTTTAGTACCCTGGGTAAAAACAACGTAAATATAAGGGCCATAGCACAAGGAGCATCTGAAAGAAATATTTCCGCAGTTATAAGAAAAGATGATGTTAAAAAAGCCCTTAACACCTTACACGAAGAGTTTTTCGAGGAAAATATCAAGCAATTAAACATCTACGTAATGGGTGTTGGAAATGTGGGCTCAAGATTTATTAAACAAATCCAAAACCAGAAAAAATACCTCAAAAAAATCCTAAAGTTAAATCCAAGGGTAATTGGATTATCTAATTCCAGAACAATGATTTTTGATGAAGATGGTATTCCATTGGAAAATTGGGATGAGCTATTAGCAAAAGGTAAAAAAGCCGATAGAACAGTTTTTTTTAATACTGTTCTGAGTAATAATCATCGCAATAGTATTTTTGTTGATAATACAGCTAGTGAAACTATTGCTAATACCTATGCTGATTATTTAAAACACAGTATTTCTGTAGTTACCTGCAATAAAATTGCATGTTCTTCGGACTATAAAAAATATAGTGATTTGAAAGAACTATCAAGGGAATACAATGCACCATTTCTTTTTGAAACTAATGTAGGAGCCGGTTTGCCTATAATAGACACTTTAAAACACTTGATAGCTTCGGGAGATAAAATTAATAAAATACAGGCCGTACTTTCCGGGAGTCTGAATTTTGTTTTTAATAATTTTAACGACAAGACTACCTTTCATGATGTAGTTAAAAGAGCACAGGAAGAAGGATATACAGAACCAGACCCAAAAATAGACCTAAGTGGGGTTGATGTAATGCGAAAGATTTTAATCCTGGCAAGAGAAAGTGGTTATGTCCTGGACATTGAAGACATAAAGAACAACGCATTTTTACCAGAGGAAAGTCTTGCTACAGACAATAATGATGAATTTTACGCTTCACTTGCCGCCCATGAGGAATCGTTTCAGCAACTATATGATAAGGCCGTATCTTCAGAAAGTAAACTTAAATATGTTGCTGAATTTGAAAATGGCAAAGCAAGTGTTGGCTTAGAACAGATACCTAAAGGCCATGATTTTTATAATTTGGAAGGAAGCGACAATATTGTTCTTTTTTATACTGAAAGATACCCTAATCAGCCATTGATCATAAAAGGAGCCGGGGCCGGGGCCGATGTTACTGCATCCGGAATTTTTGCAGATATAATTAGAATAGGAAATTTTTAATCAAATGAATAGTATTAAGGTTTTTTGTCCTGCTACAATTGCTAATATCTCGTGTGGATTTGATGTCCTTGGGTTAGCACTTGATGCAATAGGAGATGAAATGATGGTACGTAAGACAAAACAACCGGGTATTAATATCTCCAAAATAACAGGACAAATACTCCCTTTGGAAACAAAGAAAAACGTAGCTGGTATTGCAGGATTAGCCTTATTGGCAGAAAGCGAATATTCTGGGGGATTTGAGATAGAAATATACAAAAAAATAAAAGCCGGAAGTGGTATTGGAAGTAGCGCGGCAAGTTCTGCAGGTGCTGTATGGGCTATGAATGAACTTCTCGGCAAACCATTTTCTCCAATTGAGTTGGTTAAATTTGCTATGCAAGGTGAGGCATTAGCCAGTGGTGTAGCGCATGCCGATAATGTAGCCCCCGCATTGTATGGTGGATTTACCTTGGTGCGCAGTTATGAACCTCTTGATATTATTAAAATAAACACGCCTCCTGATCTATACGCTACCGTTATCCATCCTCAGATTGAAGTAAAGACCTCAGATTCAAGAAAAATACTAAAAACATCAATTTCCTTAAAAGATGGGATAAAACAATGGGGGAATGTTGGTGGACTTATATCAGGGCTTTTCCTTGAAGATTATGACCTGATTGGCAGGTCCTTAGTAGACCATATTGTAGAACCTATCCGCTCAATGTTAATACCCGGTTTCAGTGAAGTGAAATCCGAAACTATTAAAGCAGGAGCCCTGGGTACGGGTATTTCGGGTTCGGGGCCTTCCATTTTTGCATTGAGTAAAGGAAAGGATACTGCGGACAAAGTGGCAGAAGCTATGAGAAATGTATATATCAATATAGGTGTGGATTATGATGTATATGTTTCAAAAATAAATACCAAAGGAATGCATAAAATATAATTTTTGCTTTTTCCTCCTTAAAACCGACAAATGAAATTTTATAGTCTAAATAAAGAAGCTGCTGATGTATCGTTTAAAAAAGCCGTTATTAATGGAATAGCTCCCGATAGGGGATTATATTTTCCCAGGGATATAAAGCCGCTGTCTTCCTCTTTTTTTGAAAATATTGAAGATCAGACTGATCATGATATTGCCTTCAAAGCAATAGAACAATTTGTAAGTGAAAGCATTCCTGAAAATAAACTAAAAGAAATCTTAATTAGCGTTTTAGATTTTCCTTTTCCTGTTATTGAATTAGAAAAAAATGTAGCAACTTTAGAACTTTTTCATGGACCCACCCTTGCATTCAAGGATGTAGGAGCCCGATTTATGGCACATTGCCTCGGATATTTCTTAGAGAATCAAAATAGTGAAGTAACTGTACTGGTAGCCACTTCGGGAGATACGGGAGGCGCGGTGGCAAATGGCTTTTTAGGTGTTCAAGGCGTTAAGGTGGTTATATTATACCCAAGCGGTAAAGTCAGTGATATACAGGAACGACAGTTAACTACTTTGGGGCAGAACATAACAGCCCTTGAAGTAAATGGGAATTTTGATGATTGCCAGAATATGGTTAAAACTGCCTTTTTAGATTCGGACCTGAAGTCGGAAATACAATTGACTTCCGCAAACTCAATAAATGTGGCCAGATGGTTACCTCAGATGTTTTATTTTTTATTTGCATATAAAAAGCTAAAAAACAAAGAACAGCCCATTGTTTTCTCTGTCCCCAGTGGTAATTTTGGAAATATTTGTGCCGGGATGGTTGCACAAAAACTAGGTTTACCTGTTGCTCATTTTATTGCTGCAACAAATGTAAATGATACGGTACCCCTTTTTATGCGTACTCAGGAGTATTCTCCCAAAATGTCAAAAGCTACTATCTCTAATGCAATGGATGTTGGAGATCCCAGTAATTTTATTCGGATAAGAAATCTATATAAAAACAATTTTACCGAACTAAAAAACCACCTGTCTTCTTATTCTTTCACCGATGAAGAAACGAAACACGCCATACTTAGTGTATATAATTCATGTAATTACATTACTGATCCCCATGGTGCCGTAGGGTATTTAGGCCTCAAGGAATATCAAAAAGATAAATCGGATACCTTTGGAGTATTTTTGGAAACAGCACATCCTGTTAAATTTTTAGACGTGGTTGAAGAAACTCTAAAATTGAAATTACCCATTCCTTCTCAAATTCAAAATGTATTAGAAAAAAATAAAGTTTCTATCAAGATAGATACCTATGATGAACTTAAAAGCTATTTGCTAAACAAATAGGACATCTTATTTTTATAAGTCATAAAACATTGTGAAATCCAATTTAGCTATCTATTAATTTTCTATAAATTTGCGCAGCTTAAATTGATGAAATATGAAGAATACAGCACTAACTAAAACCCATGAAGCCCTCAATGCCAAAATGGTTCCTTTTGCCGGGTATTTAATGCCGGTATCCTATGAAGGTGTTAATGCCGAACATGAAACGGTTAGAAAAGCTGTGGGTGTCTTTGACGTTTCTCATATGGGAGAGTTCTTAATAGAAGGACCCAACTCTTTAGCACTAATACAAAAAGTCACTTCTAATGATGCTTCTAAACTTACGGTTGGAAAGGCCCAATACAGCTGCTTTCCAAATGAATCTGGCGGTATTGTGGATGACCTTATTGTATACAGAGTAAAAGAAGAAGTTTATCTCCTCGTGGTGAATGCCTCTAATATTGAAAAAGATTGGGATCATATTTCTAAGTACAATAAGGATATAGGGGCCATACTTAGGAATATATCAGAAAACTACTCATTATTGGCGATACAAGGGCCAAAAGCGGTAGAATCCATGCAGTCTTTAACATCTGTAGATCTGTCGGAAATTAAGTTCTATAATTTTGTGGTTGGCGACTTCGCAGGGATAGATCATGTTATTATTTCAGCAACGGGATACACTGGTTCCGGTGGATTTGAAATCTACTGTAAAAACGAGGAAGTAAAGCAAATTTGGGATAATGTTCTGGAAGCAGGGGCAGATTATGGCATAAAACCAATTGGCTTGGCTGCAAGGGATACTCTTAGATTAGAAATGGGGTATTGTTTATATGGAAATGAAATTAATGATGACACTTCTCCTTTGGAGGCCGGTCTTGGTTGGATTACAAAGTTTAGCAAACCTTTTGTGAATAGCGAAGCGCTGGCTAAAGAAAAGGAGCAAGCTCCAAAACAGAGATTAATTGCCTTTGAGTTGGAAGAAAGAGGTATTCCAAGACAAGGTTATGAAATTGTAGATGGTAATGGCAATAAAATAGGTTTTGTCACATCGGGTACCATGTCACCTTCTTTGAATAAAGGCATTGGTTTGGGCTATGTGCCTTATGCATTATCTGAACCAGGTAGCGAGATTCATATTAAAATACGCAAGAATACAGTAAAGGCAAAAGTGGTTAAATTACCATTTTATAAAGCATAGACTATTTTTAGATACGAGGAGGAAAAAGGGTGAAAGACGGAGGAAAGAAAATACTGATACTGGGAGGAAGCGGATTTATCGGACATGCTATTTACAAGGAACTCTGTAATTATTATGACACCTATGCCACCTATTGTTCATCCGAAGGGGCTTTTGGAGATAATAAACAGTTTATAAGATATGATATGCAGGAAGATGATATCTATCAACTTCTCGAGAAAATACGCCCACAAATCATTATTTCAGCCTTAAGAGGCAATTTTAGTGCACAAGTTCAGGCACATCAGCACATCGTGGAATATCTCATTAAAAACGACTGCAAACTCTATTTTCTGTCTTCTGCCAATGTGTTTGATGCGTACAGTAAATTCCCTTCATATGAATATGACAAAACCTTATCCGAGAGTGTCTACGGGAGATTAAAAATTAGAATAGAGAACATGCTTTTGCGATTGCCTAAAACTAAAATGGCTATTTTAAGAGTACCAATGGTATTTGGAAATTCCTCCCCCCGGGTTAAAGAAATGAAGAAATTTATTTGGAATAATGAACCTATAGAAGTTTTTCCAAATCTGATTATTAATGTAATAACCGATTACAAGCTCACTCAGCAAATCCATTATCTCATAAATAGAAATAAGAGCGGAATTTTTCATCTGGGCAGCTATGACCTGGTTCACCATGAAGACTTTATTAAGGATATCCTTGAAAGGATAGGAAGCTTCAATCCTATTTTTAAAAGGGTTTTCACTACAAATGAAGAGCGTTATATGGCTGTTTTACCCAAAGACAATAAACTCCCGAAAAACCTTCGAATTAGTTGCCAGGAGATTATTGATCATCATGTTATCATTTAATTACAAAGAAATCTACCTATTATTAATTGCCTAAATCATATTTTTCTAACTTTAAGAAAAATAAAATATTATGGAAAAACTAAGCGAAGAAGAAATAACTAGCAGGCTAAAAAAATTGGCTGGTTGGGAATATAAAGACGGTGCCATTGAACGAAACTATAAGTTTAAAAATTTTAAAGACGCTTTTTCAACAATGACTCGGATAGCCTTTGAATGCGAGGCACAAAATCATCATCCGGATTGGACAAATGTTTATAACTCCCTACAAATTCGACTGAATACCCATGATGTCAGCGGTATAACCAACAATGATTTTAAACTCGCGGATAGCATTGAGAACATCGTGAATAACTAGATATTCTTATCTACTCATTCATCTCTTGCCCCACCATTTAAATTTGTTAAATTTGCTTCCAATAAATAGCATATTAATTTATGGGAAGAGCGTTTGAATTTAGGAAAGCACGTAAAATGAAGCGATGGTCAGCCATGTCCAAAGCTTTTACGCGCATTGGGAAGGATATTGTTATGGCTGTAAAGGAAGGTGGCCCTGATCCTGATTCTAATTCCAGATTGAGAGCGGTCATTCAGAATGCCAAGGCGGTAAACATGCCTAAGGACAATGTTGAGAGAGCAATTAAAAGAGCGAGTGATAAAAGTCTTGGTGATTACAAAGAAGTATTGTTTGAAGGATATGCACCCCATGGCATAGCCATACTGGTTGAAACAGCCACTGATAATAATACCAGGACGGTTGCTAACATTAGAAGTTACTTTAATAAATGTAATGGTAGTTTAGGCACTTCAGGATCTGTAGAATTTATGTTTGACCATACTTGTAATTTCCGTATTTCTGGAGAGGGAATAGACCCCGAAGAACTGGAATTAGAGATGATAGACTTTGGTGCTGAAGAAGTATTTGTTGATGATGATGGGATATTGATCTACGCTCCTTTTGAAAGTTTTGGTGCCATTCAAAAAGAATTAGAAAACAGGGAAATTGAAATTCTATCATCTGGTTTTGAGCGAATACCTCAAATTACCAAGCAACTTACGGTTGAAGAATCTGAAGATGTTGAAAAGCTATTAGAAAAAATTGAAGAGGATGATGATGTACAGAATGTATATCATACTATGCAGGAATAAATTTCCAAAGACTCATTTAAGTATATTCTTTTTAATATAGCGCTATCTAGCTTCCCAAACATACCCATTATATATTTTTACGTTTTTTAAAGTAAGCTCAAAATGCTAATAACTACTGCATTCGATTTATGGTTTATCAAATAATTTTGATGGGGTGATGCAGATCATTTCAATTCATTATTCCCTTTACTAATTTTATTATCATGCCAGTTGAGAATAAAACGAATCTTTGACCTCATTTTACCTTAACCGGAATTTAATTTATTGATAACCTTTTAAATCTGAAATTATGAAAACACTAAGCAAGGTATTTTTATTTGTCCCTTTCTTCATATTTTTACTGTTTTCCTGCTCAGGTGACGACGAAACAGATGTTCTGGTCAAAGTAGGAGGCCCTTTTGAAATTAGTGAATTGGCAGGCAATTGGGAAGCTACGTCGGCCAGTTTTAGTGATGGCAATACACAGAGTATCGAGCTCATTAACGAAGGAGGAGCTGCATCCCTGACTGTCCAAAGTAATGGTAGGTTTACCTTAACTATTGATCCGTCAGACAGGCCTTCATATACATCTAGTGGAGAAATGTTCTGGGAAGAATTCGAAGGACAATATTATTTTGCCATCGAATGGGCTGATTATCCCGGAGATTGGGATACCTATGGAGCAACGCTCAATGCAACCACGTTCACCATTAATGGAGGATTTGATTCAGGAGAATATGATTTTGACAACGATGGTGATTTTGAATCTGCAAGTATAAGATTTACTTTTATAAGGATTTAAAAACTGTATTCAGGAATCTTTCCAACCACACCCTTATAGAATTCTTTGTATTTTATAAGGTCGGCTTCCATATTATCTGTGGGGAATTGAGGTTCTGATACCTTGACTTGTTTTTTGCCAAAATCGAATGCCACCAATACAATTGGGACTTTGGCCGACTTAGCAATATAATAAAATCCTGTTTTCCATTCCGCTACTTTTTTTCGGGTACCCTCTGGTGCGAGTGCCAACCTAAATTTTTTGCGTTCATCAAATATTTTGGTAATAGCAGCTACTTTATTTTGACTTTTACTCCGGTCTATGGGTGCACCTCCCATCCAGCGAAAATACCAACCGAATGGAGGCCTAAACAGACTTTCCTTTCCAATAAAATTAATTTCTTCATTAAACACCCTTCTAACCAATAAACCCAGAAAAAAATCTACCCAACTGGTATGAGGCACAACAATTACAACACATTTATCAACCGCAGGGAAAGTACCATTTAAACGCCACTTTAAAATGTGAAAAAAGATAAATTTAGATAGTCTTTGCATATAGCGTGTGGGATTTGTATGGCAGAAAGAGTTCAGTGTTTTCGTCATTTATTAGTATCAGATAATCATAAAACAACAAATCCCTGCTAATTAAATGTCTAAAGAGCCTATATTTTCTGGTAAATAGATCGCAATTTCTCCGGAGTTATATATTTTGCCCATTCTTTACCTAAAGCATTTTCCCAAAGCGGTACCATCCCCAATGACACTTTTATCATGGTATTGAATTGATCATCAGTTAAATTTTCGCAAATTCCCTTCGGAAGTTGAATGTCATGCTTTTCCATCATTTTATTAAAACTAACTACGCCTTCCGGATAAAACTCTCCCAGGTGTTGAAAAACAAGACAATTTCCAATACCATGCCGGGTTCCCAGTAAGTAAGAAAGTCCATAGCTCATTGCATGGGCAACACCTACCTGAGAATAGGCAATGCTCATACCACCATGCCATGATGCCATCATTAACTTATCTCTGGAGTCTGAATCTGAAATATCACCTAAGAAAACTTCTTCACATAACTCCAGTGCTTTTTCACCATAACTTTGACTAAATGCATTTAAGTAAGTTCCATTGAGAGATTCCACGCAATGAATAAAGCAATCCATTCCGGTATAGAACCATTGTTCCTTGGGTACTCCATGAAGTAGATCAGGATCCAGGACAACCTGATCAAAGGGTGTAAAATCTGAATTAATCCCAAGTTTCTTCTCAGGGCCAAGTAAAACAGTTGTTCTGGACACCTCGGCCCCTGTACCACTAATAGTAGGTATCCCAACATGATAGACTGCAGGATTATGTACCAAATCCCAACCCTGATAATTCGCCGAAGAACCTTCATTATTTAACATGATTGCGACGGCTTTTGCCAAGTCTAACAAAGTGCCACCCCCAATACCCACTACCGCCGAAGGCAACTCTGTAAAATCTTCTTTTATCTGACTTACCAAATCATCTACCTGCCCTGTTTTTGGTTCTTTATTCGCAGAAATAAGAATAGTCCTATCATTGAACTGAACAGGAATTCTTTCTAATAAGGCTGAGTTAGTGAAAACATCATCCACAAGGAAAATGACGGGGGCATCAGGACTGCTTCGATGAGGCATTATTATTTCACCTAATTGATCAAAGCTGCCGGCTCCAAAAACAACACGCGGTACCATTGGAAAATTTCTGTATGGTCCTTTTGTAGTTTTTGTAGCATCCTTTAACGGAATTTCTTTCTCTTGTTTCATAATTTTAATTTAGGTATTTTAAAATATCAGATATCACATTTAATGTGAGGTGATCATTCGTCATTTCTTCCGGAGTAACCTGTTCATGAGCCCAGGTTGTATGAAATGGCACATGTATCGCCTTGGCGCCTATATTCAAAATAGGTATTACATCTGATTTCAAGGAATTCCCTATCATTAAAAATTCGTTAACATTAATCTCCAGATGGTCCAGTAAATTTTTATAATTCTCCTCTTTCTTGTCACTTAATACCTCCACATGATGAAAATATTTTGTAAGTCCGGATCTTTCTAATTTTCTCTCCTGATCCAAGAGATCACCTTTTGTAAGAACAATCAACCTGTATTTATTGGCCAGTTTTTGCAACACTTCCTCAACACCCTGTAAAAGTTCAACAGGCCTGGCTATCATTTCCTTTCCAAGATTTAATATTTCAGTTATTGTCTGCGGAGGGATATGGTTATTCGATAATTCCATTGCAGATTCTATCATAGAAAGCATAAAACCTTTTATGCCATAACCATACAACTCAAGGTTGTTCATTTCCATTTTAAAAAGTTCCTGATCCACCTTGTTTTTGGTTTCATAATTTTCAAGAAGGTCAGCAAACTTTTCTTCCGCTTCCCGGAAATAAGTTTCATTTACCCAGAGTGTATCATCGGCATCGAAGCCAACTACTTTTATATTACCAAAATCTAATTCCATACCTCTTTGGCTTTCTCAAGATCTTCAGGAGTGTCTATTTCTATTCCATTTACCTCAGTTTCCACCATTTTAATTTTCTTTCCATACTCTAAATATCGTATGGCCTCAATTTTTTCTGCTGCTTCCAGAGTTAACATAGGTAAACTTCTAAAATCCATAAGTGCCCTTTTTCTGAAAGCATAAACACCTTTATGTTTAAAATAGTTAATATCCATTTCTGTCGTCCTCAGATAAGGAATGGCAGATCTTGAAAAATAAAGTGCAAAATCCCGGTTATCTACAATTACCTTAACAATATTAGGGTTATTAATTTCATCCGAATCAGTAATTTTTGTCATTAAGGATGCTAAATCAATTTCTTCGTTCAGATCATTTTCAAATACTTCCAACATACTTACTAAACTCTCCTTGTCAGTAAAAGGTTCATCGCCTTGAATATTCACAATAATATCAACTTCCATGTTGCTTACAGCTTCCGCTATTCTATCGCTACCACATTCATGTTCTTCCTTGCTCATAATAGCTTTGCCGCCTTCTTTGATGATAGCATCAAAAATAACAGGACTGTCTGTTACCACATAAACCTCATCAAATAGTTTTGTCTTTAATGCAGCTTCATTGGTTCTGACAATAACAGGTTTACCAGCTAAATCCTGCATCAATTTTCCGGGGAATCTGGTTGCGGCGTAACGAGCAGGTATCATGGCAATTATTTTAGTCATTGAAATCGTTTTATTAATGTTTAATTCTTGGCCTTAGTTTTCTATATATGGAAAAAATAAAAATTAGTATAATAATAACCAGAACCATAGCAAGTACAGGAGCAAATATCGATGCTGTTGTAACCACTATAGCCGTTCCGGATTCTAAAGCAGACACCAAGGGATTCGCCAAACCTCCAGTAGTTGTTGTAGACACAACTCTTCCCGCTGCTGAAGCCCCTTTAATAGCTGTAGCAGTACCTCCGCCCGCAATAATGGCCAGAGACCAGGTAACCACCGGATCCAAATTGGCGACAGTAGAAACCATTACAGCCGTACCTGCTATTGCAGCAAGGGGAATTGCTAAGCTATCAAGCAGGTTATCCACCCAAGGAATAAAATAGGCCAATAATTCCACTATTGTAGCAACCCCAAGTACAATTAATGCCGCAAGACTGCCTATCCAAACCCAATGTTGGTTCAATTCCCAAACATCAAAATATGCTGCAAGGCTAAGTGCAAATAATGGCAAAAACACCCTAAAACCTACTGATGCGGCAAGTCCTATTCCAAGAAATATGCTAATTATTGTCTCAGATGTCATTATTAAAATCTGTTTTACTAATTTAAGTAATTCCTCACCAACAAAAAAATCGTTCTTGAACCCTATCAGGTACAATTTTTCCTTAGCTCTGGTAACCGCTGTATACAGCCATCGCAAATATTCACGATCTATTCCATTAGGAAGATAAGGTTGTTCTACAAATACAGTATCCCATTGCCCTCCTTGCGATTTATGGCACGTAATGGCATATGAAAACTTCACCTGCAATGCATTAAAGAATTTGTTGTTCTTCACTCCCAAAAACCGTTTGTATTTCGATTTTTCGTGAGCATAATCGCTTTGTACTTCCTGATATAACCTATTTCCCTCTTCATAAGACAATGAAGGTGTATCGGCTCTTATTGTATCTAATAACAGTACAGTCTCAAATGGTCTTTGGTTGGGATAATCTACCATTTTTACCTTTACCTCGGCGAATTTGAAGCCATAGAGCTCCTTAATAGAAAAAATCTCAAGTATTTCAATAATATCCCCATTGGCTATAAAACCGGACTCTGAATTAGGCTTTAACCAAAAATAATTGTTCTTCACCACCATCATATAATCACCCGGGGCTAACTCATTCTCCAGGTATAATATTCTGTTTCTTATGTTTTCGTTATACAAATTTGCCCTTTTATTTGAGCGAACAATTAGCACGGTCTCTTCCTTGCCATTTTCCCTGTATGAATTATCAATTGCTTCCTGAATGTCATAGCCATCAATTAGTCTTATTATGTCTTTATAGGGATTAACATCAAATTTAAATTCATCTAAGTAGCCAGTTTGCAATTGCTCCCGCAAATTGGTAGCATTAAGTAATATCCCGGAGTCCTCTGCCTGTCGTACTACTTCATCTAACTCTAAGGTTATAACTTCTTTATTATAATTAAAAGCCAGTTTTTCGCTGTCTAAAGCAGGACTGATTTGTAAATGAACCGGCGGTAACTGAGCGGTATCACCAATTAAAATCAATTTACAATTATGTCCAGAGTATACAAACATCAACAAGTCGTCTAATAGTGAGCCGTTACCAAATAACTTAGAATCTGATGGAGCATCTGGAATCATAGATGCTTCATCCACAATAAAAATTGTATCCCTGTGCTTATTAGGTGCAAGTATAAACTTTATCCCTCCCCCACTTTCTTTTTTGGGAAAGTAGATTTTCCGGTGAATTGTGAAGGCCTGACTCTTTGAATAATTACTCATCACTTTAGCAGCCCGTCCGGTTGGCGCCAGCAGAACTGCCTTCATTGTGGTCTTCCATAAATTAGACACTATAGCCCCTACTATGGTTGTTTTACCTGTTCCAGCAAATCCTTTCAACAAATAGACCTCCTCTTTTTTTACGGATAACACAAAATGAGCTAGCTGTTGCAGAGCCACTTCTTGTTTTGGTGTGGGTGAATGAGGAAAGTTATCCTTAAGTAGTTTATAGAAAGAAGGAGCGGTAAGCATTTTCATAAGCCTTCAAATATAAAGAGGATTTTTACGACAAAACCTTTTACGATTAAAAAAAAATTGTAGATTTGTGAAGACCACATAAGGATAATTAATACCAGTTAAAAATGAAAACCATACTTCAGATAGTACTTTGGATAGTTTGTGTAGGACTTGGATTCCTAATCTATAGATCTGTAACAGGACCAATTGAGTTTAAAAAAATTAAGGAAGAACGTTTTTCTAAAGTAATTTCGAATTTAAAGGATATTAGAAATGCGCAGGAGGCCTACAGGTCAGTTAATGGAAAATTTGCCAACGACTTCAAAAGTCTCATAGCGTTTGTAGATTCGGGAAAATATACGATAACACAACAAAGAGATTCTTCATACATGGAATTCGACAAGGTTTATGGAATTGACCTTTTGAGAGAAGTTACTATTATTGACACCTTGGGATTCGTTTCAGTAAAGGATTCTTTGTTTAAAGGTGATGACCGCTTTAAAAGCATGATGAATGTTCCTTATGCACAGGGTGGAGAAACATTTGCTATGAAAGCTGAAATTGTTGATAAAGGAGGATACAAAGCACCGGTTTTTGAGGCCAAAGTTAAAAAGGATATTATTTTATATGACCAACCTAAAGATCTATTAACCAGGGAAAACGCTCAGATAAGTGTTGAAGAAGTAAACGGACCAGAAATTAGAGTAGGTTCGCTTACAGATGTAAGTACCAATGGCAACTGGCCCCCTATTTATGACAAAAAAGGAGATCAATAACAATATTGAAAAATTTTATAAATTGTCCATTCAGGTTAGCTTGAATGGACTTTCTTTTTGTATCGTGGACACAATCGCTAATACGATCAAACATTTCAAGCGCCTAAACTTTAGTAAAGAGCTAAGTCCTTATGAGATGCAAAAGGAATTAAAGCAGCTGTTTGGAGAATCAAAAATTGAAGATTATTCCATTACAGAGGTGGTAGTTATCCATAGAAATAACCTCTTTAGCCTCGTTCCTAAACCATTATTTGATAAAGCAGAACTTGCCAATTACCTAAAGTTTAATGTCAAAATACTCGCCAACGATCTGGTTGAATATGATGAGATAGATAGTTACGACCTGGTAAATGTTTATGTGCCTTTTGTAAATATCAATAATTATATATATGATCTTTTTGGGGAATTTGAATTCATGCACCACGGGACAATTATGGTGCAATCATTATTAAATTCGCATAGCAATGGAAATGAGCCCATTTGTTATGTACATATTGCCGATAAGCAGATGGATATTACGGTACTTGCTCAAAAGCAATTATTATTCTTTAATAGTTTTCAATATATAACTAAGGAAGATTTTATTTATTACCTGCTATTTACCCTGGAACAATTAAAACTGAATACGGAAAATATAAAACTGAGGCTTTTCGGTGCAGTAGATATGGGAGATGAGCTATACAATATTGCTTATGAATATATACAGCATATTTCAATATTTATTCCACCAAGCGATATTTATTCTACAGAAGAGTTAGAGAAAGAAGTAGTAGATTTTACAGTACTAAACGCACTTTAATGCGCATTATCTCCGGTTCACATAAAGGCCGCCGAATTACGGCCCCCAAGGGACTTCCTGTACGTCCCACTACTGATATGGCTAAAGAAGCTTTGTTCAATATCTTAAATAACAACTATTATTTTGAAGATCTGGAAGTATTGGACTTATTTTCCGGTACCGGGAATATAAGTTTCGAATTTGCCTCCAGAGGCAGTAGAGAAATTGTGGCTGTTGATAAAGACTACAGATGTATTAAGTTCATAGCAAAAATGGCTAAAGAACTAGACTTTAATATTTCTGCTATAAAAAGTGATGTTTTTAAGTTTATTGAAAAAGTAAACCTGAATTTTGATATTATATTTGTTGATCCGCCCTATAGTTTCTCGAACGAAGATTGTTCCAAAATTGCTTCAATTGTTTTTCAAAGACAATTATTAAATGAAAATGGAACTTTGATAATTGAGCATTCCAAACACACAGATTTATCCGATCTTGAAAATTTTAAATACATGAAGAAGTACGGAGGGAGTATTTTTAGTTTTTTTGAATTAAACAAAACTATGGAATAAAAAAATCCCTCACTCTTAGATCTGAAATAAACCTCATAGAGCAAGGGAGTTTTTCTAAAAGCAGGTCATAAGCCGGATTCTGTAAGGCCTCAAAGAGACCTCCTTATCATTTATCTGGACTTTTGGTTACCCAAAAGTTCTAACCGCCTACCCTTCAGCTTGGACGTGCAGCCCTTTAACGCTGATATACATGACGTTTCACCACATAGAGTTTACCTGATTTCACTACAG
This sequence comes from Eudoraea sp., assembly GCF_049665975.1. GTDB lineage: Bacteria > Bacteroidota > Bacteroidia > Flavobacteriales > Flavobacteriaceae > Eudoraea. Next base: position 4,057 of record NZ_JBATGR010000033.1, on the reverse strand, counting down.
CATTACCTGTACTTGCTTTCTGCTGCACTTGTCCTCCTTCCGCACATGGCGAAAGGGACGGGCGTTACCCGCTATGTTGCACTTTGGTGTCCGGACTTTCCTCACTAACATAAATTGTTAGGGCGATAAGGGGACCTGTTTAATACAAAGGTACAATATCCTGTTTAGGTTAAAAAAATTACACGCTTATTCACAGGTGTATTTAATCCATATCCCATTTCAAATTCCTACAAGAAATAAATAATGACTATTTTACTATTCTCAACCTTAGTCAATAGTTCAGCTACCAAACAATTGTTGATAAAAATTCAGCATATATATTTAAAATAAACGGCATAATTAACGGCTATTTCTATATTTGTATATAACACCACAGGCGCTTAAATTTTGTCTGCTAAACCTTCGTTTAATTGGAACCATTTATTGTATCAGCACGTAAGTACAGACCTAAAACCTTCAAGGATGTTGTGGGTCAGGAAGCCATTACAAATACGCTGCTGAATGCAATAGAAAATAACCATCTCGCACAAGCGCTTTTATTTTGTGGCCCCAGAGGAGTAGGTAAGACTACTTGTGCAAGGATTTTGGCTAAACAAATCAACCAGGACGGTACGGAGAAAGAAGATGAAGATTTTGCATTCAATATTTTTGAACTGGATGCGGCATCTAATAATTCTGTTGATGATATCAGAAGCTTAATAGATCAGGTGCGAATACCACCTCAGGTTGGAAAATACAAAGTATATATCATAGATGAGGTACATATGCTATCTCAATCTGCGTTCAATGCATTTTTAAAAACACTTGAAGAACCTCCTAAGCACGCTATTTTTATTTTAGCTACTACAGAAAAACACAAGATTATACCTACTATATTATCGCGTTGCCAGATATTTGACTTTAAACGTATAACCGTTAAGGACGCGGCCAAGTATCTCAAATATATTGCCGAGCAACAGGGTATTGAAGCAGAAGATGACGCGCTTCATATTATTGCTCAGAAAGCAGATGGTGCTATGAGAGATGCATTATCAATTTTTGACCGGGTAGTTAGTTTCTCCGGGAAGAATCTTACCAGAGCAGCTGTAACTGAGAATTTAAATGTTCTGGATTATGATACCTATTTTGCCACTACAGATTTAATTCTGGAGCACAATATCCCTCAATTATTAGTTTTGTACAATCAAACACTCGCTAAAGGCTTTGAGGGACATCATTTTATTAGTGGTCTGGCTTCACATTTCAGAGACCTTTTGGTTTGCAGGCATGAAGATACCATTGCCCTATTGGAAGTTGGTGAGAAAGCAAAAAAACAATATCTGGAACAATCTAAAAAAACTTCTGAATCCTTTTTACTCACAGGGATAGGTATGGCAAATGAGTGTGACCTTAACTACAAAGCCAGTAAAAACCATAGATTATTGGTTGAATTAACCCTAATGAAATTAGCCTCCATAGATTTTAATGGTGAAAAAAAAAATCTTAAAAACCTCAACACCACAGGGAATATCGAAGTTCAATTAATACCCACTTCGTTTTTTATTGATGAGCTACCCACTAAACAGTCTCTGGAAACTGTAAAATTTTTGAAAAATACCCAAACCGTCATTCCCAAAGAAAAGGAAGTTGAATTCAGGGAACAGGGAGAATCCACAGAAACAGAAAAAGCTGATCCTCAGCCTTTGACAGCCGTTATGCCCGAAGAGGTAATGATATCTGATCCTAATAAAAACATTAAGATTAAGGAGCGATCTAAAAGAATTTCGGGATTATCATTATCCAGTTTAAAGGCTAAAAAAGAACATCAACTCAAAAGGATAGAAGTAGTAATTGATGAAGATGAGCTACCTAAAGAAAGTTTTGCAAAAGAAGAATTATTAAAACATTGGGATAGTTATATTAAAAAATTAGAGGACGCTGGTAAAAAGATTATGGCTTCAAATCTAAGTTCCGACCAACCTAAAATAGTTAATGAATCGGAAATATGGATTGAGCTTCCAAATGGTACAATGAAAAAAGAAATTGAACGGGAACAATATCACCTGTTAAAGTTTCTAAGAAAACAACTCAACAATTATAGCATTGAGTTGAAAATAACTGTCAATGACGAAATTGCCAAAAAATTTGCCTATACTCCTGAGGAGAAGTATCAAAAACTAAGGGAAATAAACCCTGCTATAGATCTCCTAAGAAAGGAGTTTGATCTAGACCTTTGATTTATTTGCCGGTCGTAACCTAAGGGCATAAATCAACAATACTATTGCCACAATCAATAGCCCTAACGACTCTCTTCCCCTTTCAATATTCACAATATCTCCATTACCAATAGTAATACCCTCAAACTTATCCGGCCACAAAACAAAAGTGCCTATAAAATATATTCCGCTTAGAATGATTGCTCCGGTAAAGTTCAATTTACCCAGATAGAAGAACAAAGAAGCCGCAGAAGCAACTCCGTAGATGGCATACCATAACAACGCGTCGGGATCATTATATTGAACATATGCTGCCCATATAAATAACAATGTAAATACTAAAGAAAGAAGTTTAAATAGATTTTTCATATTATAAGAGTTTAACCGGTTAACAGTTTAGCTATAAGCTGGTAAACCTCTGTGGATTTAAATAGGTCCTGTTTTAATGATACTTTTTTATTTGTTATAAAAACGGGGTAATCTGATTGGTCTTCAGGTATTCTGCCGTGCGAACCCTTTACCAGATTTGCTTTCAGGGGTATTATATTCATTACAGTTCTAAATCCGAGTTTCTTTTTCAAAAGTTTTAATATCACTTTAGGCATCACAAATTTGTCTTCGGGATCTGTGAACAGTTCTACAGGATCATAACCAGGCTTTTTGTGAATATCCACCATTCTTGCATAGTCTGGTGCTTTTTCATCATCCATCCAGAAGTAATAAGTAAACCATGAATTTTTATCCGCAATTAGCAGCAAATCGCCACACCTATCGTGATTTAAATGTGCTTCTTCCAATTCATTATTCGATAATACCTTCTCAACACCTTTAATTCCTTTTAGTAACTCCTTTACTTCGTTTTTAACTGTGTGATCATTTAGATAAATATGCGCAATCTGATGATCAGCTACTGCAAAAGCTTTACTAGCGCCTGTATCTAATAGCTCCAGACCTCGTTCCTCCCTTATAGTTATTAATCCCTCAGATCGAAGAATACGGTTAATATGAATTGGATTATTCACATTGGTAATTCCGTATTCCGAGAGTAGAACGATATTTGTATTTTCATTGTCGTAGTAACTCACCAGTTTTTTTACTAGCTCGTCAATTTCATTCAGATCTTTACTGATTTGGGAAAAGTCAATCCCATATCTCTGCAAATTATAATCCAAATGAGGCAGATAAACTAAGGTAAGAGTTGGATCATGCAATTGGTCTGTTTTGATTGCAGCATCAGCTATCCACTGACTGGATTTCACAGATGTTTTGGGACCCCAAAAATTAAATAAAGGAAAAACACCCAGTTCTTGTTGCAATTGGTCTCTTAATTCAGGAGGATGTGAATAAATATCGGGGATTTTTCTTCCATCAGCAAGATAGTTAGGACGAGGTGTAACACTATAATCCACTGTAGAATACATATTATACCACCAGAAAAGATTGGCGCAGGTAAAATCACTGTTCAATTGCTTCATATCATCCCACAACTTGTCACTTTGAGTCAATTTATTGGATTGCCTCCAGAATTTCACTTCACATTCGTCCTTAAAATACCATCCATTTCCTACAATGCCATGTTCTGCCGGCCATTTACCGGTAAGATAAGTTGTTTGAGAAGTGCAGGTGACCGCTGGTAAAACCGGTTCAATTGAGGCTGACTCTCCTCTTTCTAAAAAAGACTTTATAAAAGGTGTATGTTCACCTATTAGTCTATGCGTAAGACCAACAACATTAAGAACAACCGTTTTATTCATACCTTTTATAGTTTATCTATTAACCAGTTCATTTCCCTGATTATGGATTCTGAAAGTTCTTTTTTTAGATAACCTGGAAGTACCTCCCAGGTATATGTCTCTACTTCC
>NZ_JBATGR010000032.1:0-5723 GCF_049665975.1 Eudoraea sp. | reverse complement strand
CTAACCTTGAACCCATCCTCCAAATAAACGATTTAAGAAATGATAAACGAATTCAATATGGCTATGGCAAACGCAATGTTCTTAAAATGAAAGATGAAATTGACCGTGGGAATTTTGCAGTAGGTTTTGGTTTAGTCCCTTTAGACGTTGAAGAGATAAAGGCAATAGCTGATGCAGGATTGGTTATGCCCCCAAAAAGCACATACATTGAACCAAAACTCAGAAGCGCGCTAGCTATATTCGATTTAAGTACATCAGAGAGTTAAAGATGAATCTTAATGCCAGCTCATAGCAGATATATAAGAAGAGCAGAGCGGTCATACAAAGTATATAATTGACTAATTTCAAATTAAAAATAAGTGTCCATAAAAAAAAATCTTCTTAAAATTCTTGATGATCTTCCCAAAGAGATAATCCTGGTAGCTGTATCCAAAACAAAATCCAATGAAGAAATAATGGAAGCCTATAAAGCGGGTCAGCTTATTTTTGGGGAAAACAAAATTCAGGAAATGGCTCTTAAATGGAGTGAATTACCCAAAGATATTGAATGGCATATGATAGGACATGTGCAAACCAATAAGGTAAAATACATGGGTGAGTTTGTATCATTAATTCATGGCGTGGATAGCCTTAAACTCCTAAAAGAGATTAACAAACAAGCCATAAAACATAATCGTAAGATTAACTGCTTACTTCAAATGCATATTGCTCAGGAACAAACAAAATTTGGGCTAAATGAAATAGAGTTATTTGAATTAATCGGTTCAGATGAGTTTGGAAATCTCAAAAACGTGAATGTAAAGGGATTGATGGGTATGGCTACTTTTACTGATAATGAAGTACAAATACGTAAGGAATTTTCATATTTAAATTCAATCTACTTAAAATTAAAAAATAGAATACCTGAGGTAAATGTACTATCAATGGGAATGAGTGGAGATTATAGAATTGCAATTCAGCAAGGCAGCACAATGGTACGCATAGGAAGTAGTATCTTTGGTATTAGAAATAATTAATGTAAATAGTTATACCACAATTTTGTTATAAAACAGTACATGTACGCCATACTTGACATAGAAACTACGGGAGGAAAATATAATGAAGAAGGGATTACCGAAATTGCTATTCATAAATTTGACGGACATAAGGTTGTAGACAAATTCATAAGTCTTGTAAATCCAGAAAAGGAAATACAACCTTTTGTAGTTAATCTGACCGGAATTAATAACAAAATGTTGCGTACCGCTCCTAAATTTTATGAAGTGGCAAAACGCATTGTTGAAATAACGAGAGATACCATCATTGTGGCGCACAATGCTCAGTTTGATTATAGAATCCTACGCACGGAATTTCGAAGATTAGGATTTGATTTTGAGAGGAAAACCCTTTGTACAGTTGATTTGTCAAAAAGGTTGATCCCGGATGCAGAATCGCACAGCCTTGGCAAACTGGTACGCTCATTAGGTATCCCAGTAAGTGACCGTCATAGAGCTAACGGTGATGCATTGGCCACATTAAAATTATTCAAACTTCTACTTACTAAAGACATTGATAAATCTATAATTAGAGAAATTGTACGTGAAGAGTCTCTGGGAGAACTCTCACAAAGGCAATTGGATATTGTTGAAAGTATGCCAACAGAAGTCGGCGTATATTACATGCACAATAAAGATGGTGACATAATTTTTTTAGGCAAAAGTAACAATATCAAAAAACGTGTTAACCGTCATTTTTTAAAAAGCGGGGAATTGGCTAGACAAATTCAAAAAGAGACCAAAAAGGTTACGTATGAAAAAACCGGTAATGAATTAGTGGCATTGTTAAAAGAAAATGAAGAACTCCTAAAGATTAAACCCAAATTCAATATACTAGTCAAAAAAATTACAACCTCAAATAAAAAACATCAAGTACAAATAAATGGCTATGACGCATTATCAAATAATTTAATCATTGTCGATAAGGGCAGGGAAATTGGTGAGCACAGTGCCATACTAATCAAGAATGGGGAGTTTAATGGTTTGGGTTTCTATAACCTTAATTATCAAATTAATAATATTCATATCTTAGAATCAATTATTACCCCTATGAGTAGCTCTCGGAATGCCAGGAAAATTATTGAATGGTACCTGAGAGAAAAAAAAGTACTTGAGATTATTGAATTGAAAAACCACCAGTGACAGATACAAAGACAGAATTTAAACCAAAAAAAGGCTGGAAATATAAGCTTCACGAAATAATTTATGGCACTCATACGCCGGCAGGTAAGCTATTTGATATAGTTCTGCTAATAGTAATTGTATATAGTGTTATTATTGTTATGCTGGAGAGTATTCCAAGAATAGACACCAAATATCATTCATTTCTAGATACTTCAGAATGGGTAGTTACTATATTGTTTACGTTAGAATACATCCTGCGTATTATCTGTATTAAAAAGCCAAAAAAGTATATTTTTAGTTTTTTCGGCGTCATAGATCTTCTTTCTACCATCCCGAAATACTTGTCCTATTTCGTAGGAGGATCACAGTACATAACAGCGTTTAGGGCTTTGCGCTTATTGCGTGTATTTCGAATTCTTAAACTGGTTAGATTTGTTGGGGAATCTAATAACTTATTAAGGGCCTTAAGGGCCAGTAGAACTAAGATCTTGGTCTTTGTATTTTTTGTTTTGGTCATCTCAATTTTACTGGGCACTATCATGTATTTAGTAGAGGGACCGGAGCATGGATTTAACAGCATCCCTCATAGCGTATATTGGACCATTGTAACCCTTACAACGGTTGGGTATGGGGATATTTCCCCGGAAACCGGTCTGGGACAGATGATTGCCACCTTAATTATGATTATTGGTTATGGGATAATCGCAGTTCCTACAGGAATAGTATCTGCTGAATACGCATCTGGGAACAAAGAAGACAAAGAGACCGATATGGGACGGAGTTGTAGTTCCTGTGGCACGGAAATCCTGAGGACAGATGCGGAGTATTGCAGAAGCTGCGGTAATAAATTAAGTGATGACTAATGTCGCGTAAATACCTTCTTACAGTTGTAGGGCCCACTGCAATAGGTAAAACAAAATTAGCTATAGACCTCGCAACATATTTCAATACAGAGATCATCTCCGCGGACTCCAGACAGTTTTTCAAGGAAATGTCAATAGGTACTTCGGTGCCTTCCAAATATGAATTAGAATCAGTACCACATCATTTTATTCAACATAAGAGTATTCATGAAATATACAATGTAGGCGATTTTGAAAAGGATGCCCTGAATGTTCTCGATAACATTTTTAAGAAATATGATATTGCTATCATGGTGGGCGGCAGCGGCTTATATATTAATTCGGTTATTTATGGCTTAGACTCTTTCCCGGAGGTTGATAGGGAAATAAGAACCAAATTAAACACCATTTATAAGCAGGAAGGAATCCAAGTTTTACAAAATAAACTTAAAGAACTGGACGAAGATTATTATGCGAAAGTAGATATTCAAAATCCCCATAGGATTATTCGTGCTCTGGAAATATGCCTGGGTACCGGTAAAACTTATTCTTCCTTTATAAATAAAAAAAAACCTCCTCGACCTTTTACTTCATTTGTGATAGGCCTTTCGATGGAAAGAAGCCTGTTGTATGACAAAATAAATAAACGGGTGGATAGCATGATTGAAAGCGGACTTATAGAGGAAGCCAGATCATTATATAAATACAAACATTTAAATGCCTTACAAACAGTTGGTTATACAGAGCTTTTTAGCGTATTTGATGGAATATGGGATCTGGATTTTGCTATTTCAGAAATAAAGAAGAATACACGTAGATTTGCAAAAAGGCAATTGACATGGTTTCGAAAAAATGAGGATATTATTTGGCTAGATGTCTCTACTCCTATTGATGAGATATTGGATAAAATTAAGTATTTAAAAAAGGACATGTAGAATGATAAAGACAGTTCCAAAAATTTACTTTATTATGGGGGTTTCAGGATGTGGTAAATCTACTATTGGGAGATTATTGGCAAAAGAACTCAAAGTACCTTTCTATGATGGGGATGATTATCATTCTAAAACCAATGTAAAAAAAATGGCTGGCGGACAGCCGTTAACTGATAATGATCGAATGGGCTGGTTATTAAGACTAAATGAAATAGCTCTTTCCAGGCGTGAAGAAGGTGCAATTATAGGTTGTTCCGCATTAAAAGAATCCTACAGGCAAATATTGGATGCTAATCTTCAGGAAAATGCAAGATGGATTTATCTTAGTGGTTCTTTTGAAGATGTACTGAATCGCTTGAACCAAAGAAAAGGTCATTTTATGCCAGTTAAACTTCTTGAGTCCCAGTTTGAGACCCTGGAGGTACCGAAAAAAGCCATAAAGGTTTCAATAAATAAGGCTCCGGAAGAAATAGTAAACCAGATCTTAGGGTTCATTTAGATTACTAAAAAAGGCATCCACTATGGGATGCCTAATTCTATTTAACTTTTATAATTTACTGCGTTTTTACTACAAGTCTGAAACCTTCGCCATGAATATTTAAAATCTCAACCACATCATCTCTTTTGAGATACTTACGCAATTTGGCGATATAAACATCCATACTTCTGGATGTGAAATAATTGTCATCGCGCCATATCTTAGTCAAAGCCAACTCCCTGGGCATAAGGTCATTCTCATGCAAAGCCAGCAACCTCAACAATTCATTTTCCTTTGGTGAGAGTTTTATTGGCTCTTCTTCCAGGTATTTAAGAAACCTTAGCTTAGAATTTAAGTGAAAATTTCCAATATTAAATTCAAATTGTTTGCTATCAGCCAAGGTATTAGAAGCTTTTCTCTGAAGAATAGCCCTTAATTTCATAAGCAAAACTTCAGAATCAAATGGTTTGTTCAAATAATCGTCAGCACCTGCTTTATAACCTTTTAGAACGTCTTCTTTCATCGTTTTGGCTGTAAGAAAAACGATTGGAACATTTTCATTCTTCTCCCGAATTTCCCTTGCCAGGGTAAACCCATCCTTATAAGGCATCATCACATCCAATATACAGACGTCATAATTGTCTTTTTTAAACTTCTCAAAACCTTCCATTCCGTTTTTTGCCAAAGTAACATCAAAATCGTTCATGGATAGGTAGTCTTTTAAAACAATTCCAAAATTTGGATCGTCTTCAACTAAAAGTATTTTTTTGTTTGCTGTTTCCATAAATTTTTATATTAATGGTAGTTTAATATAGAAGCTACTTCCTTTATCTTTTTCACTTTCTGCATAAACTTCCCCTTGGTGATCTTCTACAATTTTTTTAACATAAGCTAACCCCAGCCCATGTCCTTTAACATTATGTATATTTCCGGTGTGTTCTCTATAAAATTTTTCAAATACTTTTTTTAACACCGCTTTACTCATTCCTGCACCCTGATCTTGTATCCTAATGATAATAAAATTATTGGCAATCTCCGTAAAAACATCAATTTTTGGTGCTTCTGGTGAATATTTCACAGCATTATCCAAAATGTTTACAATCACATTTCTAAAATGCATCTCATTTGCCAACACTTCTGATCTTACAGCATCTAAATTGGTGTGAATGTATCCTCCCCTATCCTTTACAATAAGCTGAACATGAGTAATTGACTTTTTAATAATGTCGTGAACATCTACCCTGTCCTTACTTATATCTAGTTGATTTTTTTCTAGTTTTGAGATTCTAAGAACATTTTCAACCTGAGCATG
>NZ_JBATGR010000031.1:0-5251 GCF_049665975.1 Eudoraea sp. | reverse complement strand
TTTATCAGCAGTTTCTTGGGTTGGATACCCATCTTCAAACTCCAGTTTTCCTATTCGCGTATTTAGTTCATCTTCAATTTGAATACTCTCCGGAATATCAGTTGTCATTTTATACTTTTTCACTTCTTTCACTTCTTTTTTAGCTTCAGGAGCTTTTTCAGTTGCTTTCTCTTTACAACCAAAAGAAATTAGAGCTACTAATAAAAGCAACACTATAATTTTTGATTTGTTAATGGTAGTTTTCATGATTTTAAGTTTTAATTATAATAGAATCCGTAAGTTGAGTAATACCAAGTGATAATCACAGAGCGTATTGAGTATTCCTAACAATGCGACCTGATCTTCAACTTGTCCGGTTAGTACAGAAACAGATCCAAAATCAGGGTCTTCCTCTTTAATGATTTGCAAATCCCGAATATTATCGGCCCAATCAAGTTTTACGTCTCCTGCTACCCGAATTTGATAAGTTGCAGCTTTAGAAAAAATTGAATACTCTTCTGAATTTTTGGATTTCATCACTGTATGGGAGTTCTTTTGTTACAGGACAAAACTATACAAGGGTTGAATCTTGCGCAATAAACGAAAGTGGTATAAAAGTGTAAAATGGGTCAATAAACTATCTTAAAGACGATAATTTATGGGGAACAGCATCGTTCCGATGCATCAAGTAGGTCAGACGTAGCTCAATTCAGTTGCGCGTTGAGAAATTGTTATTCGATTGTGCAACTGCCATTTTTGACCAATATTATAGATGTGTTTTTTTACTGTACCCACCGAAATGAATAGGGTGTCGGCAATTTCTTTATTTCTAAACCCTTGAGACATCAGCCGCACAACATCAATTTCTCTTACTGAAAGTTGTTCAGCATTATCTGTGGCCACTTCAACCGGCTTAGCTTGCCCTGCCAATTCGTTTGTCTTAGTGCCAATTGCTTTGTTTAATGACTCCAGCAATAATTTATAAAAATAGGATCTTCCCTTGTCACTACAAACTTCGGCAATCAAAGGATAGAGTTCTGATTTCCATTCTAAATAGGGCCTGATCCATTTACCTGGCTCAGATATTTGCAGTGACGTGTCTAAAGCTTTTGCCGCTTCTGTTGATAAGCCGCGTTTGGTTAATAAAACAACCTTAAGGACCGCCACTTCAATTTGTTGATTAATTAAATGGTAGTGTTTGGCTATTTCGTCTACCTCAGCTAAAATCATAGCAGCCTTGTCTAAACTCTTTTCGGAGGACTCTCTTAAAAGCACGCGCACTTGTGTAAGCCTTGGTACCTCAATCCAAATAAATAAACCGGCGAAAATTGGCGTCTGCTCCAGGAGCGACTGCCATTCCATGGCTTTTTCTAATTCATTTCGCATAGACAATAACCTCATTTCGCATGAGCTGCTAACAATTGTATATGCGTCCTGATTCAACTCTGTGGTAAACGCTTTCAAGGTTTTTAATGTAGTGTCTGCCTCTTTGGGTTGGTTCTGTATTTCATACGCAATTACCTTGGCAGCCATGGCATCAATGGCTGTTCCTTTGTGTAAGATGAATCTTTTTTGCTCAGCAATCTTAAGAAGGACGATTGCTGCTTCCAGTTGATTAGCACAAAAACAAGCCATTGCTTCCTGACAGACACCCATGGCATGGGTGTAGTGCAGGTCATTTTCCGCTCCAATACTCTTCACTTTGCTGCCATAACGCTTTGCCTTCGCCAGGTTACCGGCAAACATGTTATTATAATATAAGCCTGAATACAGTCGTGTTTCATAAACCGCATTGCCTTCTGATTGCTGTATTTGTTGCGTTAATTCAGTAATCGCCAGCTCCATTTTACCACAAACCGTTGTGGCCATTGCTATGTGTAGATTCAGCATACCCGTAAATAGATTCTCTTCTTCGGGTAGCAACACTTTGGCTTGCTCAAAATGAGTCATTGCCTGACCACAGTTTCCACTCCAAAATTGCAGCAGACCTGAAACTAGGTTCCACTCGCCATGTAGCGCTGAATCTTGATTGTTTTTGAGAAGTAATTCAGCCTGTTGAAGCAAGCTGCCCAATAGCTCAAATTGAATATTTTCATATGCCGGCCAACAGGCAGATAAAAGCAAGTTAGGCTCATTCATTTCGGATTGAGGTAGTTTGCTCAACCATCGCTGGACAACGTACCATTTATCATTATATAATTCTGATAGCCTATTCCGAATAATAATTTTCGAAACCTCCTCTACTTTATGCGCTTTTAACATGTGGCGAATAGCATCTTCAATAAATTCGTTTCGCTCAAAACATATGGCCGCACTGGTATGAATATCAACCAAGTCATCCTCCATAATGCGCTTAGAGGCCATACGTTGCAAAAACTCCTGAATCAGATGGTGAAATCTGAAGTAATTGTTTTGCTGATCCAGGGGAATGATGAAGAGATTTATCTCTTGTAACCAATCCATAAATGATTGCGCCTTTTTTGCTGTGACCTGTGGGAGGGCACTGACTAGTTCAACGTTAAATCTGTCTAGCAGACTTACCTTAAAAAGGATTTCCTGAAATTCTGATGGCTGTTTTTCAAGGATTTCTTCAAGCATATACTGAGAGAGCGCGTACACATCACCGGAAAACTCGGTAAACACCTCGTTAGCACCAGAGTTATGAGTAGTTAACAAGGACGCCATGCGTAGCGCAACGATCCAACCCTCTGTTTTATTTTTTAACGAATTTGCTGTTTCTTCATTGATAGACTCATTAAACAAGTTTTGGTAGAGTTCTTTAATCTCAGCAGTTGAGAAGGCCAAATGCTTCATTCTGACCTCAACCATCCTGCTTTGGGCTAAAAGCCGATTTAATTTCAATGGAGGATCTCGCCTTGTAACTATGCATAGGTGCAGACATTGAGGTGGATAAACAAGTAACTCATCAATTAGCTCATGGATACTATTTTCTTTGATTCTATGGTAGTCATCTAATACTAAGATCACGGCCTTGTCTATTTTATCAAGCTCATTGATCAAGGTATGAGCAATCGTTTTTATAGGTGGAAGTTCTCCTGCAGTTGAAATGGTTTCGGTAAGAGGAACACTATTAGGGACAGCCGTATGCAGGGCTGCCACCACATAAGTAAGAAAAACCCGCAAGTCGTTATCTTCTTCATCAAGAGATATCCAGCAACTTGTTGCAGTTGTTTCCTGAAGCCATTGGCTAACGGTTTGGCTTTTGCCATATCCGGCAGGAGCAGAAACTAATGACATCGGCTTTTGTAGGCCTGATTCAAGCTTCTTAATTAAACCTGAACGTATAACCTGTTCATTGAAGATGGCAGGAGGTCTATGTAGCTTTGTTCGTAGCATTGCTAAATTAAATACAGATTAAAAACCCTTCACTTCCTTCATAGCTTCGTTATGGTAAGTCTTGCACCTAACAATTGGATATAGTTATTACCCACATATCTTTTGAATAAGCTAAGATAGTACAACCATAATATAAGCACAATACATTTAAATACAAGACCACTACATTAGATAGAGTGATTCAAAAATATTCTCTGTGAAACATAAAACACAAACCAGGCTGGAAGAATAATTCTAAATATGCATTATTTGGGCTTCACGCAATAATTCATCATTACGAAGCCTAAGAAAGACTTGTACTAAAGTGATAACATCTAATTCGCAATAAGCTACAATAAGATCCAAATTGCCTTCTTCAAAATAAACATCTCTGACCATACTACCATCAATATCTACTTTGGGAGAAGGAATACCCAGAACATTGGCCATAAGTTTTAAGGAGGTGTAATGCTTGAAATCTCCAAATTTCCAGAGTTCAGTTTTTTAATATCTTAAAATATAAATGTTTTAAAAGAACTTAGCGCTGGTGTAAAAGCAAATGGAGGGAGTCATAAGAAATAATGATAAGAAATGCATATTCTAATTAACAGTTTAGTTTTAACACGGGTTAAAAATACTTTATGGTGTAATTACAACTAACGGTTTGAATATGGATCGTTTAGCACTTTAAAGTACTTATCTACAAACTGCTATAATCAATATTAAATGTGCACATTTTCAAGTTAACACTTTTTGCCAAATGACCTATATTTATTGTTGCCTGAAGTATTTATTAAAACTCCACTCCCGGAGCTAAAACCAATTGAAAGAAAATCAAAAGAAGTACGAGGAATACTATAGGGCTCCAATATATATTTTCATTTATTCTGTTCGAAGTACGTCTGATATGTTTGCTCACTGTTGCTGAAGCCCATATCCAGGGAATTGAAAAAACGAAAATAATAAATGGAGTAATGGCCTGTCCAATTGGAGGAATCCTGAACGGAACAATAAGTAAGCTACCTATAATAGCGGCTCCTACAGCTATAAACCGAATATACATAAATTTTGCTTTAGGATTGTTCAAATCGACATCGTTAGAAACAAATTCCAATAGCTGCCTGCTAAACCAAATATTAACCATAGCGATAGCGATAATACTCGATAACGCTAAAATTATTTGAAGGGGTTGACTCAAATTTAAATATCCCACAAGTGCTTCACCCACATCAGTACTCGGATCCAGGTATGCAACTGCTACTTGAGGAAGTGATTGTACTAGTCCATGAAAAGCTAGCCACAAGACGAATAATTTCCAAATACTTTTGGAGTTTTTAAGGAAATGGAAAATTGCCAAACAGATCAATCCTATCAAGAAAATTGCCAAGGCTCCAGAACCTTGCATCAACAAAGTCATCGGATGTTCTCCTTCCCAATTATGATTATTATGATATAGAATTGCCTCCAAGCCAAGTGCCTTTTTTCCCAGAACAAGAAATAGTTCTTGCAGAAAGAATATTAAATTGAATGCTATAGCATATAGTACTGAAGAATTAATCATGGTGGTGTAATTTGCTATACCTTCTGGGGCAGAAGCTTTTTTATACTTGGCCCAATTGCGCACCCCCCATAATATTGGCCCTAACAATAGGATTGCAAAAAATATTTGAACTATGATCATTTCTTAAACATTTACATTTTATCAATTGCAGTTAACAACAGGATATAGTTAATAACTAAATATAATTACTATTCCTTATGAGGCCTATATCTCTCGTTTGACGGAAGAATAATTTTAAATATGAGATTTGATCTTCAGTCAATAACTTATAATTATGACGCCTGAGAAAGACTTGTGTTACAGTAGACTGATCCTTTTCACAAGAGTGAATGAAACTTGGCAAAGGAATTCTGGCTAATTTGGCCATGCCAGGAG
>NZ_JBATGR010000030.1:0-1604 GCF_049665975.1 Eudoraea sp. | reverse complement strand
CCCACTTCGTAGTTAATTATTTTCTCCTTCGTACCTTATTTTTTCCTCCAGGGTTAACTCCCCCGATAGTTATCGGGGTCGTTGTTCCTTTGTTCCCTCAGTTGAAAATGCCAAACCCGCCTGCCTTCGGCAGGTGTTTTTTATTTCCCCGATCCTCAGGAAAGTAAACTTTCCAAGTCTGAGGAAATAAAAAACCCGCTCCTTGAAACAAGAAGCGGGTTTGGCGCTTTAAGTGGTACCTCCAGGAATCGAACCAGGGACACACGGATTTTCAGTCCGTTGCTCTACCAACTGAGCTAAGGTACCTTATTTAGTTAGAGTCTGCACCCTCCGAAGCACAAGCAATAGCGCAGTGCGCAGGAGGGGGCAAATATACTTTCAAATTTAGGAACTACAAACAAAAAAGAAAAAAAAGCCTGCTGTTTTTTTTCATTTTATAATCTTTGTATTATGAACCTTATTGTAGATGCCGGAAATACCTATGTAAAGCTTGCTGTTTTTAACGAGTTCAAGCTTTTATGGCAACAAAAATTTGAAAAAGAGGACTTTCCAAAGTTGGTAAAAAAAGTATTTAAAAAATATCCTGAGATTCAAACAGCAATTGTTTCTTCAGTAGGTGTTTTAGACAAAAAATACATTTCGGCATTAGCTGTGTTTGTTGAAGTACATTTATTGAGTCATAATACTAAGATCCCCTTTAAAAATTCCTATGCCACGCCTCAGACATTAGGAATGGACAGGGTAGCACTGGCTACAGCCGCCTTCTATCATAATCCTGATGCCAATACACTGGTCATTGACGCAGGTACTTGTATAACTTATGATATGATAAATGACTATGGGGAGTATCTGGGAGGTGCAATTTCTCCCGGTTTACGTATGCGTTATAAGGCATTGCACGAGCATACTTCAAAGTTACCTTTGCTAGAACCAAAGAATTTCTATGATATAATAGGAAATTCTACAGATTCAAGTATCCATAGCGGTGTTTTAAATGGCATTTGTACAGAGATAGATGGGGTCATAGGTCAATACCAATCGCGTTTTGAAGATTTAACAGTTATTTTAACAGGCGGTGACGCTCAAATTTTGTCTAAACGATTAAAAAATACCATATTTGCGCATTCTAATTTTCTCCTAAAGGGCTTGAATTATTTGCTGGAATACAACAAACGCTAGATGGTAAAGAAAATCGTATTGCTAATACTCTGCTTAACGGCAATGGCATCATACTCCCAGAGTGGTAACGGAACGGTATCACCTTATTCATTTGGTGGAATAGGAGATTTCAGACCACAGGCCACAATAGAAAATCAGGCTATGGGAGGGTTAAGCATGTATACAGATAGTATTCATGTCAACTTAAATAACCCTGCCGCCTACGGGAAAATCAGGTTAGTGACTTTTTCCGCAGCCGGGGGGCATAAAGAGGTAAAATTGAAAGATTTTACGGAGTCACAAAGTTCTTCGGTCACTTCTCTTGAATATATTGCGCTGGCATTTCCAATAACACCAAAATTTGGTATGGGAATAGGAATTCTTCCTTATACAGCAGTGGGTTATAATGTTTTTTCTGAAACTACCAATGCCACCCAGGATATTGT
>NZ_JBATGR010000029.1:0-4710 GCF_049665975.1 Eudoraea sp. | reverse complement strand
ACTCAACAGGGCGGTGCTGGCACCAAGGCCAGCTTCTTCCAATATTCGTGGAGCATAATAAAGAAAAGCATTGATCCCCGAGAGTTGATTAAAAAAGGCGATACAAAAAGCCAGTATTAATGGAAATCTATATTTCAATAAGAAAATGTTTTCTCCTGGAATCGTACCTTCACTTTCCTTTTTGATCTCCAGCATCATGTGTTCTGAATCCATGCCAGGATTTATAACTTTTAAAACTGCTTTAGCTTCATCAACACGGAGTTTAGACAACAACCACCTGGGACTTTTTGGAATTGTTAATGCGAATACGGTATAAATAGCTGCCGGTATGGCTTCAACTCCGACCATCCAGCGCCAGGCATTTTCCCCAATTCCATTTAATAGGTAATTTGAAAAAAAGGCAATAAGGATACCAAATACAATATTAAACTGATATAAACCAACAAGTTTGCCGCGATCCTTAGCAGGAGCAATCTCTGAAATGTAAGCAGGCGCAGCAATTGTTGAAGCCCCTACCCCTAATCCACCGATAAATCTAAAAATAGCAAACGTTATAGGATCACTTGACAAGGCAGAGCCCAAAGCCGAGATTGTATAAAATATACCTATCCATATAAGGGTTTTCTTTCTACCTAATTTATTTGCGGGGATACCACCTAATAATGCGCCAACAACAGTACCCCAAAGGGCCATGCCTATTACTACTACACCATGAAACACATCGGATGAACCCCACAATGCCTGAAGTGTTTTGTCAGCACCGGAAATAACAACGGTATCAAAGCCGAAAAGAAATCCGGCTAAAGCTGCCGTAATTGACCAAATCCATATTTTTTTCATTTGCGTAGTTCTTGAGGAAATAGCAAGTTTCGACCCATATTTTTATTTATGATAAATTCTAAATAAGTATTTAATAACGGATCACGAAAGCCCTAAGTCAATTCGCCATTCGCCTCCTGATCTTTTAAATACTTAACAAGGTCCAGTGCATCTGGCACTACATCACTACAGAGCACTATTAGGGATCCTTTTTCTGCGTGAGCCACTGCATGTGTAATCGCTTCCTTTTCTGAAGGAATAATAGTTGTTTTTTTATTGGGATCCTGTTTTTTAATTCCGGCATCCAACATATTGATTAGGTCAGTCTCCGATTTACCTCTCAAATTCTTATCCTGTCTGATAATGATCTCATCAAACATTTCTGCGGCTATTGTTCCCATTTCATTATTATCTTCTTCTCGGCGATCCCCAATACCGGCTATGATCCCTACTTTTACAGTGGCTTCCAGGTTATCTGTAAATTTTTGCAAGGCACGCATGCCTGCAGGATTGTGAGCATAGTCTAATAATATGACAAAGTTGTTAAACTTAAACAGATTTAAACGCCCGGGAGTACTTGAGGCAGATGGGATAAATGTCTCAAGGGCTGCTTTTGTGTCTTCAATACTGATGCCCTGAACATTGGCAGCTATAATAGCCGGAAGAATATTTTGAATCATAAAAAGAGCTTTCCCACCATAGGTCAATGGAATATTTTCTGCTTTCAATAACCGCATTTTCCACTCGCCCCTGCAAAGGGTTACATAGCCATTCTCATAGATGGCTGTAATTCCTCCGATTCTTTGCAAAGCTTGTATCCTGGGGTTATTTTCATCCATGGAGAACAGCGCAAGATTACAATTTATGTTTCTACGCATTTCATAAACCAAATCGTCATCCGCATTTAGAATGGCATAACCATCTGGCAACACGGTTTCAGGTATAACAGCCTTAACTCTCGCAAGTTGTTCTATAGTATGGATACCCTTTAAACCCAAATGATCTGCTGAAACATTGGTAACAATGGCAACATCACATTTCTTAAAACCTAATCCGGCTCTTAATAAACCACCGCGGGCACATTCCAGTACGGCAAAATTGACAGTAGGATCCTTCAACACAAACTCTGCACTTGCCGGGCCAGTACAATCTCCTTTCATCAACATCCTATTTTGAATATAAACGCCATCACTTGTGGTATAACCTACCCTTTGTCCATTCATTTTAGCGATATGAGCAATAAGTCGGCTTGTTGTCGTTTTTCCATTAGTACCAGTAATAGCTACAATGGGTATTCTGCCAGTATCACCTTTTTGGGGAAATAATTTATCTACTACAGGCGCGGCAACGTTTCTTGGTAAGCCTGTGGTGGGAGCCAGGTGCATCCTGAAACCAGGGCCTGCATTTACTTCCAAAACAGCACCACCAGTATCAGAAAGCGGTTGACTGATATCACTGGTCATTACATCAATACCGCATATATCGAGGTCTATGATTTTTGAAATCCTTTCCGCCATTGATACATTTGCCGGATGAATAATATCTGTTACATCTTCTGCAGTACCCCCGGTGCTTAAATTAGCAGTGTCCTTTAAAATCAATTGTTCCCCCTCCTTTAATACGGAGTCTACCGTATATCCTGCATCGTCGATGATCGTTTTTGTCAGATCGTTTATTGTTATTGCGGTAAGCACTTTCTCATGGCCATATCCCCTTCGTGGATCTTTATTCACTTCCTCAACCAATTCCTCTATAGTAGATTTTCCATCACCAACAACATGAGCAGGGGTACGTTTTGCTGCGGCAACGAAATTGTTGTTAATAACCAACAGACGGTAATCCTCGCCTGTAATATATTTCTCCACTATGACCCTTCCTGATACTTCTTTGGCAATCTTAAAAGCCTCAAGTGCATGCTCGTAAGTATTGATGTCTACTGTAATTCCTCTACCGTGATTCCCATCAATAGGTTTAATAACCAGTGGGTATCCCACATAACGGCAAGCATCTTCTAAGCTGCCTTCCCTACTGATTATATCACCACGAGGGACTTCGACCTCGGCCTGTTCTAAAAGATATTTAGTGTCTTCCTTATCACACGCCAATTCAACGCCAATACTGCTGGTCTCACTGGTTACGGTAGCCTGTATCCTTTTCTGATTGGCTCCATAACCCAGTTGTACCAGGGAGTACTTGTTTAGCCTTATCCATGGTATCCCGCGACTTTGGGCTTCCATAACTATGGATCCGGTACTTGGTCCCAATCGTTCAGATTCCCGAAGTTCGCGCATTCGTTGTATGTCATCTTCCAGATCATAAGGTTCTGCAGCAATTAATGCTTCACAAATACGAACAGCAGCTTTAGCAGCATATCTGCCTACCGATTCTTCAATGTATGAGAAAACAACGTTGTAGACCCCTTTCTCCCCATATCCGCGAGTTCTTCCAAATCCAGTATCCATATCTGCCAATGTTTGGATTTCAAGGGCAATATGCTCAATTACATGACCCATCCACGTACCTTCATCCACCCGCATAAAAAATCCTCCTTCACATCCTTCTGAACATCTGTGAGAGTACATACTTGGAAACATCTCGCGAATACGGTCTGCGAATCCATCTATTTTATTGCTTGGTAATTCTTCCATTTCCTCCAAATCCAGGACCATAACAATTAGTCTGTGGCGGCGAATAGACCAGTAATTTGGTCCCCTCATGGCATTTATTTCTCTTATTTTCATGACCTTAGATTTTATGGTTCTTAATCGTGGATATATGAATTCGCTTCAAGCCTAAGAACACTGTTTTAGCTGTTAATGTGAGTTTGATAAGTTCTTTGTAATTTCATAAATATATGACATTTTTTGTAACAATAGCTGTATTTTTGCAACCTAGACAGCATAAATTATGGTGGTAAAAGGAACTTTAATTCCCATTGGAGGAAATGAGGATAAAGGGACGGAATCAGGAGAGTCATTTCACCTTGAATTTATTCAGGAAAGTATCCTCTCCAGAGTGGTAAATGAGAGTGGGGGCAATGAGGCACAAATTGTTGTTATTCCAACTGCCTCAAGTATTCCAAAAGAGGTAAGTAATAGTTATCTGCAGGCCTTTGACAAATTAGGATGTCATAAGGTGCATATTTTGGATATACGAGAGAGGAAAGAGTCTGAAAACCCAAAAAATTTGGAATTGATTGGAAATGCACAATGCGTGATGTTCTCCGGAGGAAACCAATCTAAAATCACTGCAAAAATAGGCAGCACTACATTACATGAAGTGCTCACAGAACGTTATAAAAAACACTCTTTGGTGATAGCCGGAACCAGTGCCGGCGCAATGTGTATGTCCCATGAGATGATTGCAGGTGGTAGCAGTACAGAATCATTTATAAAAGGGGCCGTAAAAATGGATACCGGAATGGGATTCATTTCTAATTTAATCATAGACTCTCATTTTATTCGTCGAGGCCGTTTTGGACGACTTGCGGAAGCCGTCGCTAAATATCCGGATATGATGGGTATTGGCCTTGCAGAAGATACAGGACTGGTTATTAAAAATAGCAACACTTTTGAAATAATAGGTTCCGGGATGGTTATTATGTTTGATCCAAGAAAACTAAAACACAATAACGAAAAGATCCTTGAGAAAGGTACACCTATGTCTCTTATAAATCTTAAAACACATGTACTGGCAAATGGGGACCGTTTTAATATGAAAAAAGGTAAAGTAAAGGTATTACCCCTTGATGCTCCTTTTCCAGCCTCTTAATTCATATAAATACTGATTTGATCTGCACCGTCTGATGATTTGCAGGCCCTGTACATACCTTCAGTGTTAAAAGGCATTGCAATATTACCAAGGGCGTCAACAGCAATTAATCCTCCATCT
>NZ_JBATGR010000028.1:0-1524 GCF_049665975.1 Eudoraea sp. | reverse complement strand
TCCCTTTGCTGCGTACCTGGTGTTCTGTTGTAACTGCGATCATTTGTTCTTGTATGTCCTCCATTAATAGACCTGGAAGGCGTATTTGATGTAGAAGGTCTGGTGGTAGAGGAGCGCTGTGTACTTTTACGTTGCGTGCTTTGACGTTGCGTGCTTGATCGGGAAGGTGCCGAACGTTGCGGACTGGGGCGAGACGCCATACTCCTGCTGCCACCCCTGGATGCCCTATGGCCCATTCTTTGCGCGTTTATTGCCTCCATGGGCAATATGAGTATAAGCAGTAATATTAATATTCCAGAAATCTTATTTACTATAGTCTTGTTTTCGAACATAATTTATTTTTATTAATGATGCGGACTTATGATTTCTCCATTATGTCAATTAGCCTTGCATTGGGAGGTGGTAAAAATTCAAATATAGTATTGGGCAGGTTTGGGTTAATGTCCCAATCTTTAAAGACAGATTCAAATCGTAAATTTTGTTTCCCTTTTTGAATTATTATAAAGCGTTTAGGTAAATTCCAATTACTGCTTGAGATCCATAACTGAAAATGCATATTCTCATTAGTGGCCCTGATATAAAAACAGTCTTCTCCGTCCACCATTGTTTTACCCATATACTCAAGTGTGTTAAAATCCTGAAGGATGTCATCGGTAAAGGAAGGATAGAAAAAATCTGCAGCAGGAAACTGAAAACCAAACCTGGTGTGCAGGTCATCCATCATCTCAATTATATTTCCGGGACTCTCAAGAGTAACGTAATTATTTTCTTTAAAGGAGTACATGGAGGCATATGTTCCATTAAACCAAAAACCATGTTTGCCTTTATTTCCGAATCTTTGGTAAACCATCTTATCAGGACCTTGCATGCTAACATGGCTGGTACTGTAGTGGGTTTCTATTTTTTGTTTATCATCCAGTCTGTCTGTCGCAGTTTCTGCGTTAAAGCTCACAGCCTCAAGTTCACCAATAATATCCGCCATCCTGTCGAGAATATATACCGCTGCGGAATCTATTTGCCTTGCAGCCTGACTTTGGCCACAAAAAGGAAGAGTTAATAAAGCAAGTGTTATTACGTATTTTTTCATAGGCCTAAGATACTTATTTAAAGTATTTCTATAAAGTGGGAAACAAGTTTTTTGAAGGTAATAAAGGACTTATTCAGAAACAAATCAATTAAATGTAATTCAACTTACTTTAGTCCTCTATTTTACTTACAAAATACATTTTCATCATACCTTTATTTTTGACCTCAATCTCACCCCTCATCTCGCAATCAAAGCTGTCTTTGATTAACGAAAAGGTATTTTCCGTTACATTGATCTTTCCGGGTTGCGAATTAGATTCCATACGGGAGGCGATATTAACGGCGTCACCCCAAATGTCATACGCAAATTTTTTAGTACCCACCACACCTGCCACCACGGGCCCTGTATTGATGCCAATACGGACATCAAAACGAGTCCGGTTTTCGGGGTTCAGGGTTTTGGCACGATTAACAAACTCGATCATTTCCAGGGCAGCT
>NZ_JBATGR010000027.1:0-2474 GCF_049665975.1 Eudoraea sp. | reverse complement strand
ATGATACCCTGCGGAATTAGGGGAAAGGCTGTTACTTCTATGAACGTGGAATTGGGACAAAAAGAAGTACCTATGCTTGAAGTTAAGCAAAAACTACTAAAGCATTTTTCAGAGCTCTTCGGCGCACATATTACTAAAGAAAAAACCAGGGTCTAAGTCCCGGTTTTTAAATTTTGCAATACTACTTACTTAGGTTGGTAAGTACAGTACTGGTCATTAATTTACCACTTTTATTATAGGATTCCTGTTTAATCATACCCACATCTTCTGCCAACCAAAGTCGTGAAGGAAAATTTTGATTAACCATCATCATTTTAGACTGGTTTTCACTATAAATCACGTAGCAATCAAAAGTACCCGCAGGTGTTGTAACGGATTCCTGTTTTTCAACTTTTCTGTTTATCATATCCATCGTAGAATTCATATTCATACCGCTCATGCTTATTTTCATAATAATATTGGCATCCGGCAAT
This sequence comes from Eudoraea sp., assembly GCF_049665975.1. Lineage (GTDB taxonomy): Bacteria > Bacteroidota > Bacteroidia > Flavobacteriales > Flavobacteriaceae > Eudoraea. The sequence goes on along the minus strand of NZ_JBATGR010000027.1, from coordinate 2,001 downwards.
TCCTGTCCGACTTCCAGGTCATTTGGAAGTTCAATATCCGTCCCGGAAACTTCCATCTCCATATCTTCAAATTGCTGAAGCATTTGATTAGACATTAAGGATTCATAATCTATGGTAACTATGTTGCCTGAACAGGAATAGGTAAATTCAGAAGTAAAGGCTTCCTTTCCCTTGTCATCCATATAGGTCATAACCATAGTTGCAGAAGAGGTACTGCCCTCATCTATTACATTGGTAACTGTGTAACTTATAGTCCCCTGATTTTTGCCCTTGCCATTATAGGAAGTGTATTCTAAAGTAGTGCCCTCGACCATAGGGTAATATTTGCTACAATTTTGAGATATTCCTTCAATGGCAACAAAAAAAATCAGACATACTGTTACTAGTGCTCTTTTCATAATGGGTAAATTATATATTACGTTTCTTTAATTATATTTTAATAAATTCCACTCTTCTGTTTTGGGCTTTGCCATCAGTGGTGCCATTATCACCTATGGGAACAGTCTCGCCTTTTCCTTCGGTTTTAAGACGGTCTCCGGCAACATTGTAAATTTCCACTAATGCATTTCTAACTGCGTCGGCCCGTTTTTTTGAAAGTTGCATATTAGTTGTGTCATCTCCATCAGAATCAGTATGCCCTATAATGTTGAGGTTCATACTGCTTTCCTGCTGCAGTACCTGTGAGATTTGCCTAATAATACCCATAGACTGAGGTTGGATATTAGCAGAGCCTGAGTCGAATAAGATACCATTGGTAGATACTTTCCCCTCAGAAATTAATGTTCTTCTTAAATCCAGACCTCCTTTAGCCACTTTTAGATTGGTGATGAACAACCGTTCTTTACCATCTTTAAAATTGTTCATATGAAATTTCAGCGTTTTCAAGACCCCACCCTGCGGCACAATCCTTGGAATGTCGATATATTTTTCTTCATTGACCCATAACCTGTAGCGTTGCTTATTCACCGCAATGGAAATATGTGGCCGGTTTAGTACTTCATCTCTGAGATCGGCCTTTACGGTACTATAAATTTCTCTCTCGCTATTGATATGGTTTTCCATATTGATTCCTATTGGAGCATATTGACAAAATGGAAGATGGGAGTGCACAAAATTACTACCCTCTTTAAACAAATCATCATCACTTATGGAAATCCTTAAGGTAGCCGTAGACGAGGTTTTATTATCCAATCCTACTGTTTCAATATCAAATTCTATAGTATACTCTTCAGGAAGGCTGGGCACATCTGGGATAAAGTACAAATTATACCCGGAAATAAGTTCAAGCCACTTTTCGGGAGAATCATTCAAGGTCACTACTTCGCCACCACCATTAGTGTTCCATTTGGAAGGGAAATCGCCAATAAAATCATTCGAAAAATCATCAAAGAACAATAGTTTATCACCAGGAACAAAATCAAATTTGCTATACACCTGAATAGATTTCGGGCCACCCGAATCAGGGATATTAGCTGTCGCGTTAACTCCATCCGAACCACCCGGATTGTTGCCACCATCCATGGGGAATGGGTTTTGCCCTTTTTGTTGCTTTCCTTTACTCCCAGGTTCCAAAATGCTGTCTAGAACAGCGTCCGTTTTCTCCTGGGTTTCCTTTTCTACTCTTCTTTCAACTGTCCGTTCCGCAGCACGTTCCGCTGCCTTGCCCAATTTCTTTAATAACTGAGCACCTGCATCCGGGCTTGCAAACAGGAATAAAACGAGTGGAAGGATGATACGAATTTGTTGGGCAAGTGTTCTCATGATTTCGGAAATTTTTGACGTATCTTAAAAATACGATATTTTAGGCATATGAGTGGAGGTTTGTCCAGTCTATTTGTGTCATAAAAAACTTACAAATACCTAATTATTAGTACTTTATTGAAGAAATATAAGTAAAAAGCACTTCCTGCTAAGGAATATTGTGTATTTGGTTTATTTTACTGTGTGGATGGTTTTCGGATATAGTCTAGTTAATTTTGTAAAGTACAAGCGCATTTTCCT
>NZ_JBATGR010000026.1:0-1953 GCF_049665975.1 Eudoraea sp. | reverse complement strand
GATGGCTTTTTTATCCAGGTTCAAAAATACATTTTTATTGTGGCTTTTGATACTAACCGCTTGTGGAAACCTTGTAAAAAAAGATAAAGATTCAGCAGCTTTAGAATTACCAGATACTGATGTATTGCTAGATTCAGTAATCCTTGTTGGTGCCAATTCTACCGAAGTATACCTTCCTTACCTGCAAAATAAAAAGGTGGGGGTAGTTGCCAATCAGACCAGTATTATTTTTAAGAACTACAGCTCAGAAAATGCAAAAAATAAGAATTTTACACACCTGGTAGATTCACTTTTGTTACTTGATATTGAAATAAAGAAAGTATTTGCTCCTGAGCACGGATTTCGCGGAATGGCAGATGCCGGAGAGCATGTAAAAGATGGTACGGACACAAAAACCGGACTTCCAATTACCTCACTTTACGGTAAAAACAGAAAACCAACTTCATCACAATTAGACAAGCTGGATATTGTGGTATTTGATATTCAGGATGTGGGGGTTAGATTTTATACTTACATAGCCACCATGCAATTAGCAATGGAAGCCTGTGCAGAAAATGGTATTCCTTTTTTAATCCTTGATCGCCCCAATCCTAATGGTCATTACGTTGATGGACCAACAATGGAAATTGAACATAAGGGATTTCTGGGTCTCACTACCATTCCCCTGGTCTATGGTATGACCATGGGAGAATATGCCCAAATGATTAATAATGAAGGCTGGCTCGCAAATGGTATCAAAGCTGATTTAACTGTAATACCACTCAAAAATTATACACATAATTCAAGCTATAATATCCCGGTGAGACCTTCGCCTAATCTTCCAAACCAGGCAGCCATTAACCTTTATCCCAGCCTGGGGCTATTTGAAGGCACCAATATTAATGCCGGTCGGGGTACAGAAAGTCAATTTCAAAGATATGGAGCTTCTTTTCTCGATAGCACTGCCTATGATTTTAGCTATGTTCCAAAACCCAATTTTGGATCTAAAAACCCCAAAGAATCAGGTAAAAAATGCTTTGGCAAGGATCTCTCTGCGTGGCCAAGAATGAGCGAAGTATCCTTGCAATGGTTAATTGATGCATATAATAATACCACAGATAAAAAATTAGTCTTTAACCGAAGTGGTTTTACTAAACACGCTGGCACGGAAAAACTACAGCAACAAATTGAAGCCGGACTTAGCGAAAAAGAGATAAAAAACAGCTGGCAGGGCGACCTGGAAAAATTCAAACAAATACGAAGTAAATATCTCCTTTACAAATAATGTCTACTTACCTATAGGAGTAGTGGTTGGCTTTCTATACTTATGGAAAGGTTGCTTTAGCAGGCCGGATACACTTCCATTTTCCTTTTTGTCAGGAAAAGTGTCTACGCCATACACAATTTGGCCGCGGTTTAGTTTCATGAAAGTCCCGAAGATATGATCCCAGACAGAGAAAATATTTCCATAATTAGAATCTGTATAAGGTAGCCTATAATGGTGATGCACCTTATGCATGTCGGGCGATACAATCACCCAACTTAGAATATCGTCCACTTTTTTTGGTAAGCGGATATTAGCATGACTAAATTGAGTAGCAACAAGAGATAAAGATTGATAGAGCATTACTATTCCTATAGGCGTACCCACTATAAATACTCCCATTAATGTGAATGTAAAACGGATAAGACTCTCCAGTGGGTGATGTCTGTTGGCCGTGGTTGTATCTACTTCATGATCTGTATGATGAACCAAATGAATCATCCATAGGGGTTTCACCTTATGTTCCACATAATGTGCAAGATAGGCCCCAATGAAATCGAGAAGTAAAACGCCTAAAACGACATAGAGCCATAGGGGAATTTCAGGTAACCAATTTATAATACCGAATTTAGTTGTCGTAACCCAATCGCTGGATTTCAACAGTACAAAAGCCAGCCCAAAATTGATAAGAATTGTGGTAAGTGTAAAGA
>NZ_JBATGR010000025.1:0-4092 GCF_049665975.1 Eudoraea sp. | reverse complement strand
CATCTAATCCATCTTTTATATTTTCAGGTGGATTATATATATATTGAATAGTAGATTGGGACAGGCAACTGACAATTAATAATAGAATAAAAATTGCAGTAAATAAATTTTTCATTCGTTCATGTATAGTTGATAATTGCAGATAACGCATTCGAGTATGGTAAGTTGCGCCTGCCTGCCGAAGGCAAGTGGTTAAGCAACTAATTTAACAAACAAATCACAGATAGAAAATTCCAGCGGAATTTTCGTAAGTAAGCCAGAACTAGCAACCTGTCCGCCTCTGGCGGATTAATTATACACCTCTCACGGTTTGGCATATATTTTCGTTGGCGTTTCAATGCTATTCATTTTCAAGTTACAATTATATTTAGTGGTTGCATTTAAGCTTGGTAAACCATTTCACCGCTAATGAAATATATGCCGTGTTAGCGGTAGTTTTTTAGTTATATTTTATTTATCAGATAGTCATTCTATTTCAATCAACCTCAGCTTTGTTTTATATACTAAAAAATAAGATGCTCTTGTTATTCATTGTAAGTTTTAAAATCCTCCAGATGTTTTGCAGCTTCTTCCAAATCCATAATTAGGAAACCGAAACCAACACCTGGTTCTGTATTATCTTTTCCTATCTGAAAACTTAAATATTTTCCATCGTCTGATATTACTCCTTGATTGGCCTTGTATCCATTATAGTCAGTGAAATAAGTTAATCTTTGCATTTCGCCTGACCCATCTAATTTCAATTTATACAGATCAAGCAATGGCCAGGCATTTTTGTCGGAGGGTCCGTGTTCGACCAGAGTGTGTAAACCGTCAGGGAATATTCCTTCAGGCTCATCGTAGCAGCAGGGAGAGTTAGTGATAGTTCTATATTCTCCGGTTTCGCTATCTACCATATAAACATCGGTATTATTTCCATTATTAATAGTATAAACAGCAAATGTTACTTTTACATCTTGTGGTGGAACAAGATTTTGTGTTTCAAGACTTGCATGACCCAGTGAAAAAAGTAACTGCTTTGAATCAAAAATCACTCTTTCATTGGCTAACTTGGGTATCCCATCTTGATAAATTATTTCGGCCATTAATAACTTTGCCCTATTTTTTCCCAACTCAGGTAATTGGCGATCTCGATGTGTCCAGGCTATTCTCATCTTATTTCTGGAAACAGCTGGCCCTTCAGCACAAAGGGTATTTAAAGGAACCGGGGGCGTTTCACCACTTTTATCCATTACGTACAACCAGGTAAGGTCGCGTGCTTTATCTCTTTCCTCCTTATCAGTAGGATCAAAGAGCGCATTTGGCCCGGCAAGCAGAATGTCGCCATTAGATAGATACATGGCCCTTGTAAAACCGTAATGATTAAAATGTCTGGTTTTTGGTCGTGTAATTCCGGTTGCCACCTCTAGTTCAAATACTTCACCCATTGGTTTATCTAAAAAAAGAATGAATCGGCCATCATGAGACCAATCTGGACGTTCTCCAAAACCGCTTATAAGTTTTATATATGGTGGTAAATTATCTATTGGACTAGCGTTTATTAAACCGGGTTCTAGTTTTACATTACCTTGTCCAAATACACTAATTGTCTGTAGTAGTATGTATAAAAGAAGTATTTGTTGTTGTCGAATAGTCTTTTTTATTGTATTCATGAATTCATGTTTTAAAATTGTTTTGGATAAAATTTCGTCTGAAATTACCGCCAACGTGTTCGTGTATGATTAGTTGCGCCTGCCTGCCGAAGGCAGGTGGTTAAGCAACTAATTTAACAAACAAATCACAGATAGAAAATTCCAGCGGAATTTTCGTAAGTAAGCTAGAACTGGCAACCTGTCCGCCTCTGGCGGATTAATTATACATATTGTTGGCAACAGTTTTTTTCATGCGTATTCGACTTCTAAAAAGTCAAAACATTTGCCCATTTTAAAATAAACATTGCTATAAGTGTAAGTGCGACACCATATAATACCACACCTTGCCAATAGTATAATCTCGATGGCCAATGTTTCCACATTGTAGTACCGTATTCTTTTTTCAAATCACCACTAGTCAGCCTCCAAATGAGATAAGCAAATACCAAGAAAATTAGAATTGCAATTAATAATACCCAAATTTTTTCCATTTTTATTTATCTGTTCTTAATTGTTGACAACGGTCTCCTTTACTTTATAACCGTCAGTTACGGGTTAAATTTACTTAATTTTCGATGAGGCACTGACGCTCCCAATTCCGAGTGGATTCAGACGTAGTCGTTCCGATAGCTTCTCCTTCGTAATACTATGGAGAAGGAGCTATCGGGACGCCGTAATTGTGGTTATACATTGTTGGGCACAGTTTTTTATTCAAATTCTGTGGGTTCAAGTACAATTCTATCGACATTTAGTTGTTTTCCTTTAAAGAAGTCTAGAACCATATCACCTATTAAAGGCGATTGCATATATAAGTCGTGTCCTGCGTTTTCTATAATAACGTGTTTGCCATTATCAAATTTTTTGGCTATTTCTTCTCCGTCACTCAAATAAGTTCGTCCATCCATTGTGCCACTTAAAAGCAATGCGTTTACTTTATTACTTACTAACTCTCGGAATTCATTTGGTAATTGGGGAAAATCTAACACCGTCATCCACTCATAAAGTAAAAAGTTAATTGAACTCCCCAAAATTGATGTATTCACTTGCTGAGCGACCTGCTTTTGGCGCTTTTCAGAAATTCCACTTTGCATATCCATAGCAAAAGACATTGGACTTACTCTACTATATATGTATCGTTTCATAACCATCACATCTTGTGCGATTTCGGAAAAGTTGCGATCATACATTTGAAAATAAATTTTTGGCAGCTTTTTAGAATCATCTGGATTTTTAAGGTAAAAAGTTGCAATAGCAGATTGTAACTCAAAATTTGAAATACCAACTGTATCTATTCCACCACCTCTATTTTTATATGTGCTAGTTACAGGTTTGTTTTTAAGCCTTTCGTGAACTGCAATGATTTTTTCTTTGAGATTGGGATATTTTTTTTCTGAACCGTAATTGTCTTTTGCTAATTCTGCTATTTGAAAAATAAAGTCTTCGGTTTGTTTAGGAAGTTTTATAGTTTCGTTAGAACCCTCAAGACTCGCCAAAACCATTTTATCAATGTTGTCTTCAAAAAGACGGATGTATTCAAAAGCGAGGTGAGAACCATAGCTTATGCCCCAAATTGAAACTTTATTTACTCCAAGAGCAAGTCTTAAATCATCAATATCTTTGGCGCTTTCAGTCGTATTGTAGGCGTTTAGGTTTACATTTTCCTTACCCCAAAATTCTAAGCATTTAGAAATATTCTCGGTTGATTTTTGAACATATTCAGCTTTATCAATGGCACTTCCAAGATCAAAATTGGCAAAATAAGGGCAATTTGGTAATTGATTTGCAATACCAGTACCACGTTGGTCATATGCAATTACATCGGCCACCTCGCGAAGTTTCATAAACAACGCGAAGCGGTTTCCTTGGGCTGTTCCTATCCCTGAGCCGCCTGGTCCACCTGCTAAATAGACTATAGGATTATCTGGGTTTGGATTGGTACTTTTAAATCTTATGAATGAAAGTTTTATCGAATCATTCGAACCATTCATTCTGTCCTCCAAAACTTTAAAAGTTCCTAATTCCGCTTGTACAGTATCTTTTGCCCGAGAAATAAATTCATATGGCTCAATTTTTATTTGCTGTCCAAATACAAAAGATTGCGAGAGTATAAAAATTGAAAAAAGTACTGTTTTTAATTTCATTGTTTAATTTTGTCAAATTGTGCCCAACGTTTAGTATAAAGGGGGTTTGGATGCCCTTTGTACATCTTAAGTTTACTCTCCTTAACTTTTAAGGTATAAATCAGAAATAACAAAAGAGGGGATTAAGGTTATTTTATACATAGAAGCCTAGACTTCGTCAACATTGATAATCCCCTCTCTTTTCCTACTTAGAATTCGTTCAGTTCTGTGAGTGTGATAAACTCGTTTTTAAGTTGTTGAAGTCCAAGTAGCCGTTCTTTCAAAAATCAGTTCTTATGAATAAATATACAGAAATTTATGGAGTGGACATTAGTAAGGAT
>NZ_JBATGR010000024.1:0-7589 GCF_049665975.1 Eudoraea sp. | reverse complement strand
GTTTTTTGGGCTATACAACTAAAAGCTATAAGTAAGAACAGTATTGCGTTTAATTGTTTCATTACACTGCTTTTTAAAGAAAAATATGAACTAATTTCCGGCCCATCCCGGACCGCGAATAACCCTGCCGGGGAAAGCACCAGTATGTTCTTCGTCTTTGAGAACCTGGGTTCCGTTTACAAATACATGTTTCATACCCGTGGCATATTGATGCGGTTTGGCAAAAGTAGCGTTGTCTTTAATTGTATTGGCATCAAAAACCACTACATCTGCATAATAACCTTCTTTAAGTAAGCCCCTATTTTTTAGTTTTAGATTTGTTGCAGGAAGAGAAGTAAGTTTATAAATGGCTTCCTCAAGTGGAATAACTTTTTCATCGCGTACAAAATGACCTAATAAGCGGGCAAATGATCCATACGCCCTTGGATGTGTACTTTGTTCCAAAAACACACCTTCATTCGTATAAGATCCTGCATCAGAACAGATGGCCATATAGGGAAGTGCCAATTTCTTTTTAATATTTTCTTCAGACATTGAAAAGTAAACTACCTGAATTCTGCTATCGTCTTCCTGTATTAAGTCAACCACAGCCTCGGCAGCTGTTATAGTTCTATCCTTAGCAATTTCGGCAAGGGTTTTACCAATAAGGTGTCTCATTTGTTTATTTTTGAAACCAACTAAAAGGATCTTTTCCGGCGGTACATGAAATTTTATTTCCTGAATCATCTGTTTCTTTTTTGCCGGTTGAGAGATCAATTCCATTGTTTTGTTATGCCCTCCTTCTTTTGCCCATGCGGGTAATAAAATATTGAGACCGGTAGAACTGGCATTGTACATGTACATGTCGGTGGTAATTGGCAATCCTTGTTTACGCGCGTTATCCACCAGCTGTATTGCACTGTCCAGTAAATGCCAGTTAGCCGTTCCGGAGGCCTTAAAGTGGTATATTTCCGAGCGTACGCCTGCCTCCTTAGAAATAGTAATTAGTTCCTGAACGGCATCTAAAAGGTTTTCTTCTTCATCTCTGATATGGGAAACATACATTCCACCATAGTCTGCCGCAACTTTGGCTAGTTCAATTATTTCTTCCGTTTTAGCATGTCCGCTTGGCACGTAAATCAAGGAGGTAGACAAACCTACTGCTCCTTCTTCCATAGCCTGTTTTGTGAGTTCTTTCATTTTTTCCAGTTCCGCCATGTTTGGGGGTCTGGTTTCGTAATTCATTACATATTCTCTTAAGGTTCCATTCCCAATAAAAGAAGCAATGTTGGTAGATACGCCTTTTTTTTCAAGATATTCCAGGTATTCTCCAAGGGTACTCCAATTAATATCATAATTGATATTTTGTTGAGATTCTTTCATTTCCAGTTTCATAACCTCGTTTAATGGACCCATGGAATGCCCTTCACCCATAACTTCAAGAGTTACCCCTTGTCTGATATCCCCTTGTGATCTTCCATCTTCAATCAGGGAAACATTGGCCCAGCTTAGCATATTTATAAACCCGGGAGCAACGGTAAGCCCTGTTGCATCTATTTCCATTGCCCCAGCGGCATTTTTTAAATCTCCAACTGCAACTATGGTATCTGCGTTAATTGCAATGTCTCCTTTAAATGATGGCCCTCCTGATCCATCTGCTATTATTCCATTTCTAATAACCAGATCATAAGATTCATGGGTCTCACAACCCATGATTAGGCTTATTAGGGTAAAGGCAAGTGCAATCGGTTTTAATTTCATCAGATATACTTTTTGTTTATTTTTTACTCTTTTAATTTTTCTCGTTCATTTCAGCTAAATAATTTAAAAATACCCAAAATACCTACACCAAGAATACTCAATATGCTTATCCATAGTGTAAGATCATAAATAAACCCAGGTTTAAACAGAGGTTGTGCTCTTAAATATCTAAAATGGATCACTGCATAAATTACGAGAAAAAGCAGGAAAGACCCAACAATACCACCCGTTAATACCATTAAAACCGGTAACTTAATAAAAATAAAGAGCAAGGCCCATAATAATGGTATTACCCAAGCAAGGATTGCGATCGTTTTTTTTCGTTGTTTAAAGTTAGAGAAACTGATCCATCCTATTTGCCCAAATATATCGGTAATCTGTCTGGTCCAGGCTGCCAAAGCAGCGAACAGGGTGGAGAATAAGGTGATAAATGCTCCAATAAGAAACGCTGATTTCGCGTGAGGTCCTAAAGATTCTGTATACATTGCAGACAGAGTCTCTACCATTGCATATCCTTCAGGCACAAAACCCTGTGCATGCAGAACAGCTGCTCCAAGTAAATAGAACGCGGCAGTTACGGATGTATATATGCACATGGCAATAATCGCATCCAATTTCATAACTTTTAACCAACCCTGGGCCCTTAACTTCCATTCTTCAGAATTGTCATTCTTACCTGTAAAAGCCGCGTAGCCTTTTTCAAGGCACCAATAGTTGTAATGTATTATCTCATCGCCACCAACGCCTGTTATCCCAAAAGCTCCTATGGCCACTGCAACGGCTTCTTTCGGTAAATTAAACTGAAGCCCGCTCCAGATGCTTTCAAAAGATATCTGATAAGGTGTAAACTTTAGAAAATATAGCGAAGCAAATGTGAAAATTGTAAAGAAACCTATCATGCTTAGGGAAAATTTTTCAATAAAAGAATAATACCCTCGGTAAATCATCAAGGCAACGATTATAGCAATTACAAAACAAAAGAACGGAACACCAATTCCCGGGATGGCAATGTTTAATATTATAGCTACTCCCCCTACTATGCCACCAACTTGCAAAAGTTTTATGATCATTACAGCCAGTACCGTCCAGACTGTCCACCTGGCTTTGCCATAAACAGGACCCGGAAGCTTATTAAATGCCTGCATGGCTGTTTCCCCAGTCAGGATTGTATGTTTTCCAAACTCTAATTGGACCGCTACTTTTACAATACAGCTGACAATAATGACCCAAAATGTAATAAATCCCGCTTCTGCACCTAAAGTGGTTGTCGCTATTAATTCTCCTGAACCAACAATGGAAGCTGAAAGTATAAAGCTGGGCCCCAGAAATTTAAAACGTTCTTTTAAAGTTGAAGGAGGTTCTTTTATTTTATCAGGGGAGAGCAAATAGGGATCTAATAATTCGGACATGCTTAATTAATTCGCCTGGTGAATAAAGTTCTATGAAAGTTTATTTAAATAAGCCATGTTATGTTTCATGCTTTCTAAAGGGTTGTTGGCATATTCTTCTTGTTCTATGAAGATGTGCTTTACACCTGAAGCTTTTTTATGATTCATCATTGCGGGAATATCAAGGCCGCCTTTACCAAATTCTGTACTTTCCTTCTTATTCATGTCCATATCCTTAAGGTGCCATAGAGGAAATCTCCCCGGATATTTCTTAAAATAGTCTAATGGGTCCTTGCCAGCCACAACCACCCATCCGAGATCTAATTCCATATGAACAAGATCTGCTTCGGTATTTGAGAGGAGAACATCATAAAGAACCTGGTTGTTTTCAGTTTCAAATTCATATTCATGATTGTGATAACCGAATTTAAGATTCAATTTTTTACATGCCTCACCGGCCTTATTAAATTCTTCGGCCACCTTTTTATAATTGTCTACATTTTGTCCATTACTGGGCATTGAGGAGCAGATAAGGTACTCTTGTCCTGATTCTACCGCTTCTTCCATAGTTTGTTGCCACTTATCATCTAAATGTACGTGCCCGCTCTTTAAGTTCATATTCAGGTCATCACAAACAGATTTCATCTCCGCAGGGCCTAGACCGTAGTAGTGGCCTTTCTGACTCCTGGCTGTTTCAATCTCCTTAAAACCAAGAGAAGCAATTTGTTTTAATGTAGCAATTGCGTCCTTAGCCATTTCATTCCGAAATGAATACAATTGAACTCCGTAGCGTTGTGTTTTAATTGGTGCATAAGTAAAGGAAGGTAGAAGTAACGATCCGGTGGTAAAAACTGTAGATCGCAGTAAAAAATCTCTTCTGGATTGCATGATGTTCTTATTTTAATTAAGGTAGTTGTATTCTTCTAAATTAGTCTAAATTTTCCATACACCTTTAGCAACGGTATTTGTATTTTTACCCAAATGCTCGTTCTATGAATAAAAGAGAAATACAACTTAAGGCCTTTGATCGGTTACTTACTATTATGGATGAGCTCCGGGAGAAATGTCCATGGGATAAAAAACAAACACTACAAACACTAAGGCACCTTACCATTGAAGAGACTTATGAATTGGGTGAAGCAATCCTGGAAAACGATCTCAAGGAAGTAAAAAATGAGCTTGGAGATCTTTTGTTGCATATTGTTTTTTATGCAAGAATAGGATCGGAAACTAATAGTTTTGATATTGCCGACGTTGCTAATTCTATTTGTGATAAACTGATTAACCGACACCCGCATATCTATGGGGATGTTACTGTTACCAATGAAGAAGATGTAAAAAGGAATTGGGAAAATATTAAACTATCAGAAGGTAAAAAAAGTGTTCTTGAAGGGGTTCCAAATAGCCTTCCCGCATTGGTCAAAGCAAATAGAATTCAGGAAAAAGTTGCCGGTGTTGGATTTGATTGGGAACGACCGGAGCAAGTTTTTGAAAAGGTTAAAGAAGAATTGTCAGAATTGCAGGAAGAATTTAAAGCCGGGAATAAGGATAAATTGGAATCTGAATTTGGAGATGTATTTTTCTCGATTGTCAATTATGCAAGATTTTTGGATATTAACCCTGAAAATGCCCTGGAACGCACTAATAAGAAATTTATTAAACGATTTCAATATTTAGAAGGTAAGGCCAAAGAACAGAATAGAACACTTAAGGAAATGTCACTTGCAGAGATGGATGTCTATTGGGAGGAGGCTAAGAATATATAAGCTTTGCCAGGTTCAAAATCATAAAAATTTCCACTTATCATGATTTTGAGTCCCTTATACTTGAAACGGGGAGTAGAGGCTCTACAATATTCTGATTAAACCAATCCTAAATCCTATCTTTGCTGCTTCCAAAAAACAGCACATTTTGTTGCAGCAATATACCAAAGAATTCAGATATAATATTAGGCTAGCAGTACCTGTTATACTAGGAATGCTAGGGCATACTTTTGTTGCCTTTGCCGATAATATTATGGTGGGGCAATTGGGTACTGCAGAATTAGCCGCCGTTTCTTTGGGAAATAGTTTTGTCTTTATAGCAATGTCTTTGGGTATAGGTTTTTCAACGGCAATTACGCCATTGGTTGCCGAGGCTGATGGTGCTGGCAATAAGGCTGGTGGGAAAAGTGCATTAAAGCACGGTTTGCTGCTTTGTACCATACTTGGATTAGTTCTTTTTGGCCTTATTCAATTGGGGAAACCGTTACTCTATTTAATGGACCAACCCCCTGAGGTGGTAGAATTATCTATACCTTATTTAGATTTAGTAGCCTTTTCATTAGTTCCGCTGGTTATGTTTCAGGCTTATAAGCAATTTTCTGAAGGTTTGTCTCAAACCAAATATCCAATGTATGCAACTATTGTGGCTAATGTGGTTAACATTGTACTGAATTATCTATTGATTTTTGGTGCATTCGGTTTTCCAAAACTAGGAATTATTGGTGCTGCCATTGGTACTCTGGCTGCACGAATAATAATGTTGATAATGCTGTGGTATTTATTGGAGAAAAAGAAAAAGTTTCACGATTATGTTACAGGATTTAATTTTAAAAAAATTGAAAAAAAGGTAATTCACAAGATTATCAATCTTGGTTTCCCATCTGCTTTACAGATGTTTTTTGAGGTGGCTATATTCACGGCAGCAATATGGCTGAGTGGAGTATTAGGTAAAAATCCACAGGCTGCTAATCAGATAGCATTAAATCTGAGCAGCATGACATTCATGTTTGGTATGGGACTTGGAGTTGCTGCAATGATCCGAGTTGGAAATCAGAAAGGGCTAAAGAATTTTGCGGAATTAAGACGAATTGCGCAGTCTATTTTTTTCCTGACATTTATATTGCAAGTTGTTTTCGCATTACTTTTCCTTCTGGGACGACATTGGTTTCCAACTATTTACCTGGATGTGAACGACCCGGCTAACCAGATGGACAATATGGAAGTAATTTTACTTGCGTCAGAATTACTCCTGGTTGCAGCTTTTTTTCAGATTTCAGATGGTCTTCAGGTTGTTATACTTGGAGCTTTACGAGGTTTACAGGATGTAAAAGTTCCAACCTTTATTACTCTAATTGCATATTGGTTGATAGGCTTTCCCATATGCTATTATCTGGGTTTGCATACCGAATTAAAAAGTACAGGCATATGGATAGGATTGCTGTCGGGTTTAACGGCATCGGCAATTATGTTGTATATTCGATTTAACAAATTAACCAAACAACTTATTAATTCTTAAGAGCTAAACTTTTTAATATCATTGGTAAATTTCGTAACCTGATAAATTAACAATTGAATTGATCTATGCAATTTCCAAAGTTTTTACTTGGTGATAATACTGATTATCCTACCGCCATTTTTATTGTACACACAGAATACCCGAGATTCATAATCAACTTGGAAAATGATGAAGTAGAATGGCTCGAAGATTTCACGACCGAAGATGAAAAAGAATTGTCTTCTGAAGCGGAAAAATTAATTGAAGCGGCTACCGCATTTTATGATAGGGAAATAGGAAGATACGAAGATTAGGATGTTAGAAGAATTAGTACATCTAGACAAGGAAGTATTCCTTTTTCTCAATAAACTGGGAACTTCTGAATGGGATGGTTTTTGGATGTTTCTTACCAATAAGTGGAGTGCGATTCCCTTGTATTTTTTACTGCTAATACTTTCATTTAAGCAATATGGGGCTAAGAAAATGATTTTTCTGGTTATCAGCGTGGTTTTATTGATTACAGTTACCGATCAATTATCTAATTTTTTTAAATATGGTGTTCAACGCTTACGTCCCTGTTATGATCCTGAGATAAGCCAGGTAATGCGCCTGGTAAAAGGCTATTGTGGTGGAAGATTTAGCTATTTTTCTGCTCATGCCGCCAATACTTCTGCGTTGGCATTATTCTTTACTTTTCTTTTTGGCTCTACCTATAAATATGTTGGTGTCTTTTTAATTGTTTGGGCCGTTTTTGTTTCTTATAGCAGAATATATATCGGAGTTCATTTTCCACTCGATATTATTACAGGGATGGCCGTAGGAGCAATCTTTGGGTGGCTATTTGCTAAGTTATATATCTTTGCAATTCACAAATATCGTATATGATCTCAAATACGAAGTATTGGTTTTTTCTCTTCCTCATTATCCTGGTATATCTGGCGGGAATGTTCGTAACACTTTTTGAATATGATTCCGCTCAGTTTGCAGTTATGGCAATGCGAATGGTACAGGAAAACGACTTTATAAATTTGTTCAAAGGTCCGGAGGAGTATTTAGATAAACCTCATATGCATTACTGGCTTGCGGCCATTTCTTTTAAAATTTTCGGTCTTTACGATTGGGCCTATCGGATTCCGGCTATCCTGGCCACTTTGTTAGGAGCCTATAGTTGTTTTGGTTTAGGTAAGCTACTGTATAATACGG
>NZ_JBATGR010000023.1:0-16462 GCF_049665975.1 Eudoraea sp. | reverse complement strand
CCAGGAACTGATACAAATATTGCAGATATTACTGATGCTGCAGGCAATACCGGAATTGGTATTATAGCTGTTGATGTTCAGGCTGGTAACGGAGTAATCCATGTTGTAAACGAAGTTCTTCTTCCGAATTTGTAAAATTAATTCCCCCAAAGACGTTTCTTTGGACGACTAATTCAATTAGTTGATAGCTAAAACTCCCTTGAAAGTCAAGGGAGTTTTTTTTGTATCATTTTTTAAATAATTATGTTTTGTTAATCTTTTATTAATTTTTATTAAACAAAAGCAACCATATCTAAATTTTTATATCTTGTGTTTGAACACTAAGAATATCCACTTTTATTGCTTTTATAATGCTATACCCTACAGCAAGGTTTAAAAACAATTCAAATTGAATATTATCTTTTTGTTTAATTTTTAACAAGTATTATTTAAACTAATTGATAACTCGAAAACACCCTTATGATGAAAAAAATTACGTCTTTCAAACGCATTCTAATGTTTGCAATTTTATCCTTATTCGTATTGTCATGCGAAAAAAATGATGATGAAAACACAGCCCTACTGGCATCAGAAAAAAATTTAGTTGAAACTGCCCAAGAAACTGATGCGCTTAGCAGTTTAGTAGCAGCGCTAACTAGAGCTGATGAAAATGAGGGTACTGACCTTGTTACTGCTTTAAGCAGTGAGGGGCCCTTTACCGTATTTGCGCCAACCAATGATGCGTTTAAAGAATTACTTAGTGGATTAGAAAACTATGATTCTCTGGAAGATTTTGATTCAGAAGAAGAAAAAGAACTTCTTGCAGCTATACTTACCTACCATGTCTTTGCAGGTGGAGCACTACCTTCATCCGAACTAAGTGAAGGTCAGACTATAACTACTTTACAAGGAGAAGAACTTACAGTGAAATTAGACAATGGTGTCTTTATAAAGGATGCCACAGAAGCAGATGCACGGGTCGTAATACCGAATATTGAGGTTAGTAACGGAATTGTCCATGTAGTTGATAAAGTATTAATACCTCAGGCTATCCTGGATGCATTGAATCAGGAAGAAGATGAAGATGATGAAGAAGGGACTCTGGTAGACCTGGTTGTTGAGACAGAGAGCCTTTCCATACTGGAAGCTGCAGTAATTAAAGCCGGGCTAGTTGAAACTTTAAGTGGCGAAGGTCCTTTTACAGTTTTTGCACCTAAGGATGAAGCATTTATCGCTCTCCTGGAAGTTCTAGGGGATGACTACAACAGTCTGGATGATTTTGACACCGAAGCAGAAATGATGCTTCTTAGAGATATTTTACTTTACCACGTAATCCCTGCAGAAGTATTTGCTGCTGATCTGGAGGCAGGCAGCGTTCATACAGCCTTGGCAGACAATAGCCTGGAAATCATATCTTCCGGTGAAACCTTTGTAATCGGTGATGCTTCTGATACCAATGCCAATATTATCGGTGCTGACTTTACAGCTTCAAATGGCGTAGCACACATTATTGATAAAGTGCTTTTACCTCAGTCAGCAATAGACTTTGTGACTTCCCTAAGTCTGAAAACTATTGTAGAAATAGCTGTAGAAACAGATGATCTTAGCTTATTGGTTGAAGCACTTATACAAGCGGATGCCGGGTTAGTAGAACTATTGGGAGGCGAAGGACCATTTACCGTTTTTGCTCCTGACAACCATGCGTTTGTTGCATTGCTTGATGCTCTCGGTGATGACTATCACAGTCTCTCTGACTTTGACACTGAAGAAGAAAAAGCGCTATTGGTTGACATCCTTACCTATCATGTGGTATCGGGTACTGCGGCCTTCTCCGGTGATTTATCCAGCGGGCAGCATATCCCAACGGCACAAGGAGAAAGTATAGGTATAAATATCACCAACGGAACCGTGCATGTGGAAGATGCCACCGATACCAATGCAACTGTTGTGATCCCTGATGTTGAGGCAAGTAATGGTGTTGTGCATATAATCAACAAAGTACTTTTGCCACAGTCGGCATTAGATTTTATTGCTTCACGCAGCCTCAAGACTATTGTTGAAATAGCTGTGGAAACAGATGATCTTAGCTTATTGGTTGAAGCACTTGTGCAAGCAAATGCCGGATTGGTAGAACTATTAGGAAGCGAAGGACCATTTACCGTTTTTGCTCCTGACAACCATGCGTTTGTTGCATTGCTTGATGCTCTGGGTGATGACTATCACAGTCTCTCTGACTTTGATACCGAAGAAGAAAAAGCCCTGTTGGTGAAAGTTCTTACTTATCATGTTGTTGTAGGTACCGCAGCCTTCTCAAAAGATTTATTTGACGGTCAGGAAATCCCAACTGCTCAAGGAGAAAGTGTAAAAATAAATATTACAGGCAGCACGGTGCATATTGAGGATGCGACTTCTAACAATGCAACTGTGAGTTTACCAGATGTAGAAGCAAGCAACGGTGTAGTGCACATCATAAATAAAGTACTGTTACCTCAGGAAGTACTGGATATTTTATCTCCACCATTACCCAATATTGTAGAATTAGCCCAGTCGGTTGATGACCTGAGTCTTTTGGTTGATGCCTTGATACAGGCCGATGCCGGTTTGGTTGAAGTATTGAGTGGCGATGGACCTTTTACGGTATTCGCACCTACTAATGATGCTTTTGCAGCTTTATTGGATGCATTAGGCGATGATTACCATAGCCTTGACGATTTTGACACCCATGAAGAAAAAGCCTTATTGGCCAAAGTTCTTACCTATCATGTTGTGGCCGGAGCAGCTGTAGCTTCCAATGAACTTTCTGATCATCAGGAATTACCAACTGCACAAGGAGAATCTTTGTTTGCAATTATTAACCATGGGGTGGCCATCAGAGATAAGTCGGGAACCGATGCCAATGTAACAGCTCCAGATAATTTAGCCAGCAATGGCATAGTCCATATTATTGACAAAGTGCTTATACCGCAGGAAGTGATTAATATTTTAAATCCCCCAAGTCACTAATTAAAATTGATGGTTAGTTGATAAGTGGTTTTACTTAGTGATGAAGACTCCCCTAAAGTTTCAGGGGAGTTTTTTTGTAGGAAAAAAGTAATGGATTCTGCTTTGAAACGGGAGACATCAGATTTGAAACTGTTAGCATACAAAAAATGAGCCTTTACAACTATTCTTTTTTTTTAGTAGAACTATAGTGCATCTTTGAAGTCCCAAATCTTATCAAACTAAACCTACTTAAAGCTAGAAGCCCCGACACAAGTGTCAGGGCTTTTTTCATTAATGACAGGTTTAATTTACTTGTTCTTTTTCTGTTGCTCTGCCTGATCCATCATCTCTCTCATTTTACGCTGAAACTTATTTTCTTTTTTCGGTTTCTTTTTATTCTCCTGTATCTGAGCGTGTATTTTGTCCTCGTCCAGAATAAATTTCTTTATAGCTAACATGATAAAGATGGTAATAAGGTTCGACACAAAATAATACAAACTCAGGCCACTCGCATAATTATTAAAGAAGAACAGCATCATCAGGGGCGACAGATACATGATAAATTTCATATTTGGCATTCCAGGTTGCGTTTGCATATTCTGCCCTGTGGTCATCATCATATAAAAGAAAATTGCCACTGATGCCAATATTGGAAATAAACTCACATGGTCTCCATAAAAAGGAATAGTAAAAGGTAACTCGGCTATCGTATCATAAGAGGATAAATCTTCAGCCCAAAGAAAAGCTTTCTGCCGCAATGCAAATGAAGTGGGAAAGAACATAAATAAAGCATAGAAAATAGGTAACTGCAACAAAGCCGGTACACAACCACTCATAGGACTCACCCCTGCCTTATTGTACAGCTTCATGGTTTCCTGTTGCTTCTTCATCGCATTGTCCTTATATTTTTCAGTGAGCTCTGAAATTTCAGGTTTAAGCACCTTCATTTTGGCCTGAGATAAATACGACTTATAGGTAACAGGAGACATGACCAGTCTTACAAGAATAGTCATCACTACAATGGCAATTCCGAAGGGTAAAAAAGAACTTAAAAAGCCATAAAAAGGAGTGAACACATATCGGTTTATCCAACCAAAAATCCCCCATCCGTAAGGAATGGAATCCGCCAGTCCCAGCTCCTTGTATTTAGACAGCACTTCAATATCTGTTGGTCCGTAATACCAATTCATATTATAAGAAAGTTCACCACCGGCCATTTGTAAAGGTGCTACCGTAGCAAATTCCTTAGTTGTCATTGCTTCTTTACTCTCCTCCTCTACCAGGTTTTTGGAGCTTAAGTTTGCGGACTCAAAAGGAGTTTTTGTCGCCAGAATAGAACTAAAAAAATGTTGTCTGTAGGAAAGCCAGGTGACCCCATTCTCAATTTCTTCGTCATCACCACTCTCAGATAGTTTGCTTATTTTGCCTTCCTCATGTTTATAGGTAAGTCTGGTGTACCTGTTTTCATATTGAATACTTTTATTATGTCTGATACCCCTGAGTTTCCAATTAAGATTTATTGGCTGGGCATCATTTATTACCCCACTTAAACCCTGAGAACGTATTGTATAATCCACCAGATATTCAGCAGGTTTCATCTCATAGCGAAATTCCAGATACTGATTAGACGCAACCTTTGCCTTCATTGAAAGCACCTGATTTTCTCCATTTTTCGACATTGATGGTTCAAAAAACAGATCCTTTGAATCCAATACCCTATTATCTCTGGTTGAAAAATTAATCCCAAAAGAGGCGTTTCCGTCTTTAACTAAGTAAATAGGTATAGAATCAAAGGTGACAAATTTCTTCATCCTGGCTTCAATTATCTGGCCACCTTTGTTGCTTACTTCCAAAAAGAGGACTTCATTTTCAAGAATGGTAGTGCCTTCCTTAGCTGAAGTAAATCCAAAACCACCTATGGCTTTTTTGTAATCAGCAATCGCAACAGAATCTTGTAGATCTATTTTTGTTTCAGGCAAAACAGCCTGAGGAACTTCAGGTTCCTCCTCTATTACCTGAGACTCCACTTTAGCCCGTTCCGCTTTTTGAGCTTCCAGCTCCTCTGGTGTAGGTTGATTTTGGTAAAACCAAAAAATGAGAATACCAAATATCAGCGCGAAGCCGATGATGGAATTTATGTCCAGTTTTTTTTCTTCCATTTAACTTAATTTAAATACCAATCCGTTATGAATTTGGCTTATGCCCATGAGCGGATAGTTCCAAATGGTTTGCAAATATATATCCAATTGTGGAGTTTATGCCAAACTGGCATTAGTTTGTTGTCTTTTGTGCAGTAATACGGCTTTAACAAAGCCCACAAAAAGCGGGTGTGGACTAGCTACGGTACTTTTATATTCCGGATGATATTGTACGCCTATAAACCAAGGGTGAGAAGGCAATTCAATTATTTCCACCAATCCAGTTTCTTTATTTATTCCCGAGGCCAACATACCTGCTTTCTCCAATTCTTCCTTGTAATCATTATTAAATTCATAACGATGCCGGTGTCTTTCTGAAATAGAAGTTTGTCCATGGTAAACTTTATGTACAAGTGTGCCTTCGAGTATATCACAATCCCAAGCTCCAAGACGCATTGTACCCCCCTTATTGATTACAGATTTTTGAGCTTCCATTAAGCTAATTACAGGATGATCTGTACCTCCGTCCATTTCAGTAGAATTGGCATCTTTTAACCCCAAAACATTCCTTGCAAATTCAATTACTGCCATTTGCATTCCCAAGCATATCCCCAAAAAAGGAATATTATTCTCCCTTGCATATCTTACAGCTTTAATCTTGCCTTCAATGCCCCGCTCTCCAAAACCCGGTGCCACAAGAATTCCCTGAAGGCCCTTCATTTTTTCTTCAAAATTTTTAGCTGTGATATGCTCTGAGTGAATAGATCTGACATTTACTTTCACCTCATTTATTGCACCTGCATGAATAAATGATTCCAGAATTGATTTATAAGAATCCTGTAATTCAACGTATTTACCAATTAAACCAATAGTTACTTCAAACTTAGGATTTTTATGCCTGTCCAGAAATTCATTCCATTGATCCAGATCCGGAACCGTATTATCCGGTAAGTCAAGTTTTTGGAGTGCCACTGTATCTAATCCTTCATCCTGCATCATCACCGGAACATCATATATAGTTGATGCATCTATAGACTGTATTACGGCCTCTTTTTTAACATTACAAAACAATGCCAGTTTTTGTTTAATGTCATCAGACAATTCATGTTCTGTTCTGCACACCAGGATATCTGCCTTTATTCCACTCTCCATCAAGGTTTTAACAGAATGCTGTGTGGGCTTGGTTTTTAATTCTCCTGCTGCAGAAAGGTATGGGACTAAGGTTAGATGTATTACAATACCATTATTATCACCAAGCTCCCAAAGTAATTGCCTAACGGCTTCTATATAAGGAAGAGATTCTATATCCCCGACGGTACCCCCTATTTCAGTAATAACAATATCATATTCACCACTATTCCCAAGTATTTGAATTCGTTCTTTAATCTCATTAGTAATATGTGGAACTACCTGAACTGTTTTACCTAAAAACTCTCCGCGACGCTCTTTTTCAATTACACTTTGGTATACCCTTCCTGTGGTTACATTATTGGCTTGCGAGGTCTTTACATTTAAAAATCGTTCATAGTGCCCAAGATCCAGATCGGTTTCTGCACCATCATCGGTAACATAGCATTCTCCGTGTTCATAAGGGTTCAGGGTACCCGGATCTACATTGATATAAGGATCTAATTTTTGTATGGTGGTTTTATAACCCCTGGCTTGCAGAAGTTTGGCTAAGGACGCAGCAATTATTCCTTTTCCAAGTGAAGAAGTAACACCTCCCGTAACGAAAACATATTTAGTATCTGGCATAACGTACTTCTATATTACGGGATTCAAAGGTACAAAATGCAACTAGAATTTATTGGGTATCTTCAGGAAATTCTTTCCTAATTTTTCTAATGAGCCCCTCCATACCATTTATTTTAATTTCAAGAATAGCCTTCATATGTTCCCCAAGATTACCATTTGGAAAGCCAGTTCTTTGAAACCAGATTAAATAAGCCTCAGGTAAATCAAGCAGGTAGCGCTCTTTAAACTTGCCATAAGGCATTTTATAATGAGCCATTTCTATAAGTTTTTTCCTATCGGGTAATAGTTCCATTATTAAATCTAAATAAATTATCTTTAAGTTGTTATAAATGATATAAAATGAAACGAAGAACATTTATAGGTTCTTCTGTGGCCGCCTCCGTAGGTTTAGTTTCTACTGCCGGGATTGCTATGGAAGGTAAATCAATTACTACCAGTGATTTAAAAGGAAATATTAATCACAGTGTTTGTCGTTGGTGCTATAGCAAAATTCCAATGGAGGAATTTCTCGAAAACCTTAATGAATTAGGTATTACCGCAATGGATTTAACGGGCCCTGATGATTGGCCATTAATGAAGAAGTATGGGATTCATGCATCTATGTGCTGGGGTGCAGGCTTTGGTATTGAAAAGGGCTGGAACGATCCTAAACTTCACGAAGAGCTGATAAAGGATTATTTACAAATGATTCCGAAAGTGGCGGAAGCTGGTTACACCAATCTAATTTGTTTTAGCGGAAATCGCAATGGCATGAATGATGAAGACGGACTTAAAAATTGTGCAAAAGGATTAAAACAAATTATGCCTCTGGCAGAAAAACACGGCGTGGTTATTCAAATGGAACTTTTGAACTCTAAAGTAGACCACAAAGATTATATGTGCGATCATGCCAAATGGGGTATTACTTTATGCAAGCAAATTGGTTCGGAAAACTTCAAATTACTGTATGATATTTACCATATGCAAATTATGGAAGGTGACGTTATACGAACCATTCAGGAGCACCATCCCTATTTTGGCCATTATCATACTGGCGGTAATCCCGGAAGGCATGAAATTGATGAAACTCAGGAATTGTATTATCCGGCAATAATGAAAGCTATTTTAGAAACCGGATTTAAAGGCTATGTGGCGCAGGAATTTATTCCCAGTTGGGAGGACAAAATTGCAGCATTAAAGCAGGGGGTTACCATTTGTGATGTATAGCCCATATTAGAAAACGAACTGAAATTCTTAATTTCCCAGGGCGTCTTTTATTTTTTGATTCCAAGATTGCTGTTCCTCAATGTTTCGGGAATAGTTGGTATCATTATCATAAACTTGCTGATATTCTGCTAGTTCTTTATTTATTTGACGATAAATGGCTTTTACCTCGGCCTTCACATTTTTTGTAAATGTAGTGGTATCCATAATTTTTCTCATTTTCCTGGCAAACAATTCAGAGATATCAAAATGCAGCTGCTCGTGACTTAGAATTACTTCATCACATATTTTTGGCTGATACCATGATCTATTCGGATAAAAAAAAGTATTCACAGAATAATCCAATTCATATTTTCCATCTGCTTCTGTTGCAGAAAATTGATAGCTCAGCCCACTTGCAGTTGTGGCAGCTACCTTTGAACCCTCTATGGGCTCGGCTTTGAAATTAGCCCAGCTCAACCTTTGTTTGGGGTGCCAAAGAATTGCATCTTCCTCCTGAGCTAATGAAATTACAGACCATAGAAATACAAAAAAACCGAATATGAATCTTAGAGATCCCAATGAAATACAATTTCCTTTTTAATATCTGTATGAAGACTTAATATTACCGGGCATGTTCTCGCAGTATGCTCCAGAATTTTTCTATGCTTTTCAGTAGTTTTGGCCGGTAGATGAAGTAATATATCAATCTGAGATATCCTTCTTGGATCTGATGCCATATGCTTTGTAACTTCTGCAACAGAATTTTTTAGATCCACTTCCATGTCCCTGGCCTTAATGCCCATCATAGTAAGCATACAACTGGCTAAAGCTGTAGCAACGGTATCTGTAGGAGAAAAGGCCTGTCCAAGGCCATTATTATCAACCGGTGCATCTGTAATGATTTCATTCCCCGAACGCAGGTGAATACAGCTGGTGCGTAATTCGCCTATATATGTAACTTTTGAAGTCATGGTTGAGGATTAATCTGCGTTATTCGCATATCCTGGTACATCATTATATAGGAAGCTGTATTGTAATATCCGGAAGAAGGTTCATTTCCATAATCAAATTTATTCCCGCAATATTCTGTAATCCCAACGATATTTGAAACCTCAAACAAATTCAGCTTATACGCCAATTTTAAGAGAAGGTCATAGGTAATATCAAAACCACGTACCGCGTAACGGTCCGGATCTGCTCCAAATCGTCTTCTGTATCTTCTTACGAAAGCATTATTATTAGTTTCTTTGTAAACAGAGGGATAGGTGAAATTGAGGTTAGACAAATGCGCCCCTGAGATAACATCATTTTCAAATGCCTTATTCTTATTGGTAGTAAACATCCGTACTTTGGTGGTATCTGAATTAGACGAATTAAGAATGGAACTCACACTGGAAACCACTTTAAAATTATCGGTCTCTACAAAAACCCAGTTCTCGGTATCAAGAGAAAGAAGACTGGCAAATACCTCCAGATCTAAAGAAATATTTTCTTCATCTTCCTGAAGATCTATAGATTTCGCTAAAGGAAACTTTTCCTTTATCTGTTCGCCAACCGGCTTATTCTTTGCATCGGTAATCACAATAATATTCTCATCCGATATGGAATCTTTAATAAAACCGAGCATGCGTTCACGTAAAATCTGATCAGATGGAATGGAAAAGAAAACATTTTCGAGTTCGAAATCACTTGTTGATGCAAGAGGCGCAATAACCGGCACCTGAGCATTAGCAGCCTTTATCGCCACTTCTTTTAAGGAATTCAATTGTAATGGCCCTATTATGGCGCTAACCCCTTCTAAATTTTCTCCCTGCAGTAGTTGTCTTGTTCTGTCAGAATTTAACTGAGTATCGAATGTTTTTACATCAACAGAAATACCCAGTTCCGAAATAGAATCTAAAGCAACCAGGGCTCCACTATACAAACCAAGGCTATAGCTTATAGCATTACTTCTCGCAATTGCCGCTGTAGCATTATCAACATCACTAAGGTCTAATTTATCAGTACGAAAGGGAAGTAAATAAATTAGTTTTGGTTTATTAATGGTATTGATACTATCTAAAAGGTTTATTTTATCAAGGATCAATGAATTCTTCACTTCAAAGTTTCCTGTTTTATCCTTAGGGAGTTTTAGAACCATTCCGGCCTTTAAACCTTTGGAAAGATCCGGATTGAGTTCAAGTAATTCCTTATAATCAATCCCCAAATTCCTGGTTAAAGAGTATACAGTTTGTTTGGGTTTAACTTCATAAAAAAGAAAATTATCGGTATTCACCTCATTATCGTCACTTTTCATTTCCGGCAACCTAATTACCATATTTTCCTTTAACCCCCCGCGTTCCCCAATCTCAGGATTAAGCCTTACAATATCCTGGGAGCTAATATTATATTCCTGCGAAAGGCTATATAAAGTCTTTTTTGGCGGAACCGTGTAGGAAATATACAATTGCACGTTTTGATCCTCCAGACTGCTCCCTGCAATTTTAGGAAGCTTCAGTTCCTGACCTTCTGCCAGAAAACTCGTGACATCTGATAATTGTGGATTTAAGGCAAGAAGGCTATCTATGGTGATTCCATATTTATTGGCAATACTCCATCTCGTTTCTTTTGGCAGTACCATATAAGTTTCGAAATCAACAAGGTTAATACTGTCGTTTTCAACTTAAACTTACAGGTATTAAGGAATTTTTAAGCGGATTCCCTTTTTTAACTGACTAGCGTATAATTTGGTATTATAACGTTTAATATCTTCTTCAGAAACATTATATTTTTGAGAAATACTAAAAATAGTTTCTCTTTTCCTAACCTTATGTGTAATAAAGGCTACCGGTTTTTGCTGTTCTTCCTTTAGCTGTTTTAAATTTAATGCTATTGAATCCTTTGCGCTTAATACTTTAGCACCCATAGGAATAACCAATATGGTATTTGGCTTGAGTACATCTCCCTCTGCTATTTCCTTGTTATACTTTAGGATATCAGCAGGGTTTACCTTGTATTGTCTCGCAATACTATAGACTGTTTCTCCAACTTTTACTGCATGAGAACTAAACTGTTGTGCCATGGCTTGCCATGAAAACAGCATAATTGCAGTAGTTGTAATTAAAATTCTTAGTGACATGCTTGTAGGTTTTATTCCCATTCTATTGTAGCCGGGGGTTTTGAAGAGATATCGTAAACTACTCTATTTACTCCCGGAACTTTATTTATTATTTCATTGGAGGTCTTTTGCAAAAATTCGTATGGTAAATTAACCCAATCTGCAGTCATACCATCTGTACTTTCGACTGCCCGCAAAGCTACACATTTTTCATAAGTTCGTTCATCTCCCATGACCCCTACACTATTTACGGGTAAAAGCATGGCTCCGGCCTGCCAAACCTCATTATACAGCCCCCATTCCTTCAAACCATTAATAAAAATGGCATCTACTTCTTGCAAAATATTTACCTTTTCTTGTGTTACATCGCCCAATATTCGTATGGCCAATCCAGGTCCAGGAAACGGATGACGCCCCAAACGTTCATCTTCTATTCCAAGAGTTCCCCCTACCCTTCTCACTTCATCTTTAAACAACATTTTCAGGGGTTCCACCACTTTTAGTTTCATAAAATCGGGTAACCCTCCTACATTATGATGACTCTTAATAGTTGCCGAAGGTCCTCCTGTCGCCGATACCGACTCAATCACATCGGGATAAATTGTTCCCTGGGCAAGCCATTTGGCATCTTCAACTTTATGCGATTCATCATCAAAAACATCAATAAAAATACCCCCAATAATTTTTCTTTTCTTTTCAGGATCATCTTCTCCAGCTAGAGCATTCAAAAAACGTGCCGAAGCATCAACTCCTTTCACGTTAAGACCCATATGCTCATACTGATCCAGCACTTCCTGAAATTCATTTTTCCTGAGTAATCCGTTATCAACAAAAATACAATGGAGATGTTCTCCTATTGCCTTATGCAATAAAACGGCTGCAACAGTTGAATCTACACCCCCCGACAGTCCAAGAATAACTTTTTCACTTCCTATTTTTTTCTTTAATTCTGCCACTGTGGTTTCCACAAAAGCATCCGGAGTCCAGGTTTGCTGTAAACCCGAAATATGCACTAAAAAATTTTCCAAAAGCAGTTTTCCCTGTTTGGTATGATATACTTCCGGGTGAAATTGAATACCATAGGTTATTTCCCCCTCAATTTTATAGGCCGCATTTAACACATCATTTGTACTGGCCAGCCGCACTCCATTTTCAGGTAATTCTTTTATAGTATCACTATGGCTCATCCATACCTGTGAATCTTCTCTAATCTCATAAAAAAACGGTTCATCTCCATCAATTGAAGTAAGTCTTGCCCGGCCATATTCGCGCGTATTCGAAGGCGCAACAATTCCTCCACCAAAATGAGCCAGGTATTGTGCCCCATAACAAATGGCTAGCAAGGGAATTTTCCCTTTTATATCCGATAAATCAGGGTGCGGGGCATCATCTGCCCTAACCGAGAAAGGAGAACCGGAAAGGATTACAGCTTTATAACCCGACATGTCTTCCGGCGGTTTGTTGTAAGGCTTAATTTCGCAGAAAATATTAAGTTCCCTAACCCGTCTGGCTATGAGTTGTGTATACTGGGAACCAAAATCTAAAATAAGGACGTTGTTTTGCATGCGCAAAAATAGTAATTCAAGGGATTTTCAAAAGCAAGTTTTAGGTATATTTATAACATCTTTATTAACGCTATATAAATGAAACATCTAAATGCCATAATATTCGGTGTCGCAATAGTGATATCGGCCTATTTCCTGGGTAATGCTTATGTAGAGCGTTCAAATCCTGCGCGGTTGATTTCTATTACAGGGCTTGGAAATGAGAATTTCACATCAGACCTTATTGTATGGGAAGGACGTTTTGTTGCCTTTAACACTGTTTTAAAGACGGCTTTTGAACAATTGAACAAGGATAAGGAAATAGTAAGTGATTATCTGATATCTAAAGGAATAAGTCCGGAAAACATAATTTTTAATGCTGTTCAAACTATTGAACAGCGCGATAATAAGTACGACAACGGAAATTTTGTTGGTTCAATCTTTCGGGGGTACGAACTATCCCAATCTGTTCAGATAGAATCTAGTGATGTAGCACTTGTTGAAAAAGTATCCCGGGAGATCACTGAACTGTTAAACAAAGGAGTACAGTTTAATTCTTCACCCCCTCGTTATTATTATACCAAATTATCAGATCTTAAGATTAAGATGATTTCCAAGGCAACGGAAGATGCCCGTATCCGAG
This sequence comes from Eudoraea sp., assembly GCF_049665975.1. Classification (GTDB taxonomy): domain Bacteria; phylum Bacteroidota; class Bacteroidia; order Flavobacteriales; family Flavobacteriaceae; genus Eudoraea. Next base: position 3,139 of record NZ_JBATGR010000023.1, on the reverse strand, counting down.
CTGAAAAAATAGCCGAAAATTCAGGTGGCACTTTAGGCGATCTTATTTCTGCCCGTATGGGTGTTTTTCAAATAACAGGACAAAATTCTGACGAGGATTACAGCTGGGGTGGAGCATATAATACCTCAGCTAAAAAGAAGACTGCCTCTATAACCATGCGCCTGGAATACAAGGTGAAATAAGATAGTTTGGGCGCTGTTTACAATCGCACGGTTTATAATAGCAACCAATTAAAAAAAATTAATTGAATTCCAACAAATTATATTTTTTTTTATTACCAAAAGTTATTTTTAGTTAAATATTATATTGTTTTAGATATTTCATTATCCTGATTTGAAAGAATACAAATATTATGAATTACTCTAAGCAGCTAAGTAAGGTAAAAAGAAAAAGCCCCGACGACGATCGCCAGGGCTTTTCAAATCAAAAACCAACCTAAACACATGAACTTGTTATGACACAATTTTATCTATAAAAAATAAACTTTTTCATAGCAATTTATATATATAACAATCTTCTCTAAAAATACCCTACCTCATTTTTAAATTTTTTATCTTTATAACGATGAAACCCATGGAAAGAACACATCAGATTTTTAAAGATTTACAGGAAGAACTAAAAAAAGGAAGTACGCAAAAATCGCATCCCTTTCGCTACTTTACCCTGGGCACGGTAGGTTTGGATCGTTTGACCAGGCAAAGAACATTGGTTTTAAGAAAGGTTTCTGATGAACTGCAACTTTCTTTTTATACTGATTTCCGCTCAAAAAAAATTATTCATATAAAGGAAAATAATAAGGTGGGCTTATTATTTTATTATCCTGAGAAGCTCTTACAAATAAAAATTGAAGGTATTGCTACCATAATTAAAGGAAAGGCTATAGAAGAAACTTATAATAATGGTGTTCCGGAAAAAGCGCGTAAGGGTTATACCACTGCCCTGGCACCGGGTACGCCACTCGAGGATCCAGCGGTAATAGAATACCTTAAAAAGGAGAATCACTTCTGTGTGGTTGAAATAACCCCTTTTAAAATAGAATACCTTAAATTGCAACAGCCTGAGCATCTGAGGGTTCGGTTTTCTAAGCGACAAGAACTTTGGAGCGGAGAATTCCTGGTCCCGTAAAACGGTACCTATTATTTCATAGTATCCAGTATAACTTTTATGTCGTCTTCTGTGGTATCCGGATTAATAAAACAAAACCGGGCTACTGTTTCAATATTTTCTTTGGTTTTCCATTTGCTGGGTGTAACCAGGGCTATCCCCTCCCGGTGATTTGTGTAAGTCCAGTTTTTATAATCATCCGCAGACCAACCTTTACGCCTGAATAGCACGCAGGAGAGCCCTGGTGGCCGAATCAATTCCAATTCGGGCCGGAATGAAATTAATTCCCCTGCCAAATTAGCCAATTCAATTCCTCGTTCCACCGCCCATTTATATTTATCCGTTCCGTGCATAGCAAGTGAAAACCACAACGGTAATCCCCTCAACCTCCTGGTTAATTGTATCTGGTAATCAGAAGGATTAAACCCATGCGCACCAGGATCTTTAATAATATCCAGATAAGAACCTTCCTGTGAATGAGCAGCTTTGGCCAATTCGGGATCTTTATAGATAATAGCTCCACAATCATAGGGGGAGAACAACCATTTATGCGGATCTATAGTTATACTGTCCGCTTTTTCAATCCCATTAAACAGATGCCTTACCGAATCTGCCGCAAGTGCCCCACCCCCATAAGCTGCATCTACGTGGAACCAAAGCTTAAGTTCCTTACAAATTTTTGCAATACCATTAAGGTCATCAACAATACCAGCGTTGGTAGTACCGCCAGTGGCCACCACAGCAAAAACCCTTTCCATAGTGCTTTTATCCAGGGAATCAATTTTCTTCTGCAAGGCTTCTGCAGTCATCAGATCATCTGTTTCCACCAGGAGCACATCGGCATCAATAACCTTTGCCATAGCCTTAATAGAAGAGTGTGCACCCACCGAAGTAATGAGACATCCTTTTTTATTTTGATTTTCCTTACTCCTTCTCCAATATTCCCGAGCTGTTACCATCGCCGAGAGATTTGCAGCAGTTCCTCCGCTGGTAAAGACACCAAATGCACCTTTGGGCATGCCAGTAAGTGACACCAGCCACCTTATGGCCTCATTCTCACAGAAAATACCTCCTGCGCCTTCCATCCAATAGGCCCCGTGTATACTGGATGCCGAGGTAACAAGGTCGAACATAATGGCCGCACGTGTAGGAGCTGCAGGTACAAAAGCCAGATGCCTTGGATGATCTATCGGAACGGTTGCTTTTACCAATACATCACGAAAAAGACGAAAGGCATTTTCCCCACCAATACCAGAAGGTGTGATGGTCTCCCCTGCCTGTAGCTTTAATTCTTCCTCTTTCCTGGGTGCTCCCAATTCGGGAGACTCATTGGTAATTCTATGAATGGCATATTTCATGACATCAAGGGTCATTTCCACCAATTCTATATCCACGTTATGCATGAGCTATGTTTTTACCAAAAGTACACTGGAAAAGAAATCTATACCATTAATTGGCTTAGTATTTTAACACTAAAAATTCTTGTTTTAATGGATTCAATGCATTTAATAAAAAAGGAATAAGCTTGTCTCCCATTTCCAGATAGAGTTCTGAAAAATTCAGAGAACGTTCTTGCAGCGATTGATTGGGGAATAACTTGTTCTGGAGTGCTGTTAATCTAATCACCTGGTCTTTAAGTTTTAGTTTCTGGGCCTTTAATAATCTTTTTTCCAGATGGTTAAGTCCGTTTAATTGCTTTACCTCCTGTGCCTTTACCGCACCTAAAAAGGATTTATCTGTTTCTTCAGCCATTTTAAAAAGCGCTTCAAACTGATTGCTCAGATGTTCTTTTTGACTTGATAAATCGATATCAATATTAGAAATATCCCGTATTCTTTTATTAATAAGACTGGTTTGTTTTAAAAACAAATCTGCTGGAACAAGGTCCAAATTTTGTATTTTCTTATTTTCTTTTTCTGATATCATCACTGCCGAATTACGTAAAAGTAAGATGGGAAATGGCACTTTCATGGCATCAAAAGATGATTTAAGCTCCAACCAATAAGCTAATTCGCCTCCTCCCCCAATATAACAT
>NZ_JBATGR010000022.1:0-2051 GCF_049665975.1 Eudoraea sp. | reverse complement strand
GATGTCACCCTGGCAAGAGGATTAAACTATTATACCGGAGCAATTTTTGAAGTAGCCCCTCCTGCTGAAATAAGTATGGGATCTATTGGTGGTGGTGGACGTTATGATGATCTAACCGGGATTTTCGGGTTAAAGGATATGAGTGGAATTGGAATTTCCTTTGGGTTGGATCGAATATATCTGGTTATGGAAGAATTGGGCCTCTTTCCGGATAACATCGGCCGGGCATTAGATGTATTATTTTTGAATTTTGGCGAGCAGGAGGCGATGGCGTCCCTAAAATTAATTGGAAAGCTAAGAAAAGAAGATGTCAAGGTCGATATTTATCCTGATTCTTCCAAAATGCAGAAGCAAATGAAATACGCAAATAAAAGGAATGTGCCTTTTATTGTTATCATCGGGGATCGCGAATTAGCAGATAATTCTTTTGTAGTCAAAAACATGTCCAAAGGAGATCAGAAAACCTATGACTTCGAAGATGTTAAAGGATTTCTCGAGGATTTAAAGTTGTTTCTTAATTGACTTTATAATTGTTTTGTAATATTCGGTGCTATGAGGAACGTATTTTTCAGTATTGGCTAAGCCCCAAACTTCTTCTGCAAACTTAATCAGTGGAATCATTGTTAAAGCTTCAACCTCACTTTCCTGTTTTTTTAAAGTATTAAAAGGAACTTTCATATTACATAGAAATGTATGGTGAAATTCATTATCTATGAGATTTTTTTCGTGACGCTGACTCGATTTAAAAACACCAATTTTAACAAGATCTTCTTTTGTTATGATCAATCCTATTTCTTCCTTAACCTCTCTTATTGCCGCTTTGTAGATGTCTTCTCCGGCACCAATATGCCCGGCAACTGATACATCCCAAAGAAGAGGATGTGTATCCTTGAATTTACCTCTTTGTTGTATCAGTACTTCCCCTCTTTTAGTATAAAACCAAATATGTACGGTGGGATGAAAGACACCGTTCCTATGTGCTACAGATTTTAAAATAGTCTTTCCGGTAAACTTCCCATTTTCATCTAGACTGTCTATAAATTCATCCATATTTTGGCAGTACGAAATGTATTTATTTAGGAGCTTCAGTTAATCAAAATAACTGAATGTTTCCCCGGATTTAATATTTAATAAGGTTTCATAAATTAAACGAATTACATTTTCCACATCATCTCGGTGCACTGTTTCTACGGTAGTGTGCATATATCTCAAAGGCAGAGAAATAAGAGCAGAGGCCACTCCGCCATTGCTATAGGCAAAGGCATCGGTATCTGTACCGGTTGATCTGGATGCCGCCATTCGCTGAAATGGTATTTTTTTGGCTTCGGCGGTTTCAATAATTCGTTCCCTAAGTTTATTCTGAACTGCGGGGGCATAAGAAATTACAGGTCCGGCCCCCAATTCTGTATGCCCTTGTTTTTTCTTATCGATCATAGGCGTCGTGGTATCATGGCACACATCTGTAATTATTGCGGCATTCGGCCGTATGGTTTGTGAAATCATTTCCGCTCCTCGAAGACCAATTTCTTCCTGTACTGCATTCGTGATATAAAGTCCAAAGGGCAATTTTTTCTTACTTTCATGTAAAAGTCGGGCAACTTCAGCTATCATAAATCCACCGGCTCTATTGTCAATAGCACGGCAGACGAATTTATCGTTATTTAAGACCTGGAATTCATCGGGATAGGTGATAACACAGCCTACATGGACTCCCATTTTCTTCACTTCTTCTTTGTCCTTTGCCCCAATATCAATAAAAATATTATCTAATTTAGGGGGTTCTTCTTTAGCACGGTCTCGAGTATGTATAGCGGGCCATCCAAAGACACCTTTCACAATTCCGTTTTTAGTATGAATATTTACCCATTTGGAAGGAGCAATTTGATGATCACTACCACCATTGCGAATGACATATAGAAGGCCATTATCTGTAATATAGTTTACATACCAGGAAATCTCATCGGAATGTCCTTCAATGACAACTCTGTATTTTGCTTCCGGATTAATAACGCCAACCGCGGTTCCATAAGTATCGGTAATAAATGTATCAA
>NZ_JBATGR010000021.1:0-6713 GCF_049665975.1 Eudoraea sp. | reverse complement strand
ACATACGCCAATGCAAGACCTAATATCTATATTCCGGAAAGTAAGATCCTTAAACTTACAGATGAGTTTGGAATTCCTACGTATATGAATTCCCTGGAACCCATGTGGGGTGCCGGGCAAGTGAAAGCGGTTCATGGTGTAGGGTACGAAAATCAAAGTTTATCTCACTTTACAGGATCTGATATTTATGCTAATACCGATTTGACAACTACCGGTTTTGATGGTCTCAATACAGGCTGGATGGGTCGTTATTTTGAAAATATATACCCGGATTACCTGGTAAATCCACCTGCAGCACCTGCAGCCATTCAAATTGGAAATTTTGGCAGTCTTGTGTTTCAGGGTGAAGAAACTAACTATGCCTTCGTTACTTCAAATATAGATCAGTTGGAAGAAATTGCAGAATCAGGAGTTCAGTACAGCCTGGATGACAGTTTGTTCAACAATTGTATGTACGGAGATCAGCTTAAGTTCTTAAGAGGAGTGGCTAACACTACTTATGAATACTCAGGCCTTATCCATGAAGCATATGAAAGAGGACAAAATCAGGTTCAATATCAGGACAACGGTTTTGCAAGACAATTAGCTCTTTTGGCAAGACTTATTAAGGGTAACTTAGGTACAAAAGTGTATATGATCTCAATGGGCGGTTTTGATACCCACGGAAATCAACCACTTGCCCATGAAAGATTGATGTCCAATTTGTCTATTGCTATCAATAACTTCTATGAAGATATTGCATTTACACAACAAGATGAAAAAGTATTGAGTATGACATTTTCAGAATTCGGAAGAAGAATATTTGAAAACGGTTCAAACGGTACAGACCACGGTAAGGCTGCACCAACCTTATTTTTCGGTTCGGGACTAAATGGAAGTGCCTTTGTAGGAGAACACCCATCCCTGGAAAGTCCTAATGGGCGTGGAAACCTTGAATATACAATGGACTTTAGGGACCTGTATGCCACGGTCCTCGCAGAATGGTTGTGCGTCCCAATACCTTTGGTAGAACAGCATTTACTGGATCACCCATATGCGCCGGTTGATCTTGGCTTTAATTGTAGTGGAGTAGAGTTTCCCCCTATTGTTTATAGTGATGAACCGCCAACACCACCAATGCCCGAAGATCCGGTTGCAGAAGATCCAACTCCTGAATTACTGGAAGCTATTGTTCACAAACCATTTTATCCCACAAAAAGCACACCGCATATCTATTTAGAAATGCCTTTTACTGCTCATGTTGATATTCAATTATATAATATCCTGGGACAAAATGTAGGAACTGTTTATAATCAGATTGTGTCGGAAGGTTCTACCGAAATCAACATAAGGGAAAGTTTACCTTCGCATTTGTCTACAGGCAAATACATATATAGAATACAAGTTTCAGACAAAAAAATGTCTAAATCGATAATGGTAGCATAGGTTACCCCTACTTTGCATAATTACCCCCGGGCACCGGAAATCTGTTATAAAAGGATCTGGTGTTCCGGGGGTTTTCTTTTTCCCGGGTACTTGGTGTTTGGTCTGAAATAATAGTTATTTTTGTGCCTTAATCCACTTTTAATGTCGGAACACCTGCATAAACCTGCCAGATATACAATCACAGCAGCTTTGCCTTATACAAACGGCCCTATTCATATTGGGCACCTGGCCGGAGTCTATGTCCCTGCAGATATCTATGCAAGATACCTCAGGTTAAATGGTAATGATGTGGCCTTTGTTTGCGGAAGCGATGAACATGGCGTGGCCATACCAATGAAGGCTAAAAAAGAAGGAGTTACACCCAAAGAAATTATAGACAAATACCATGGTATTATAAAAAAGTCGTTTGTAGATTTTGGAATATCTTTTGACAATTATTCACGTACCTCTGCCAAAATTCATCATAAAACAGCCGGTGATTTTTTTAAAACTTTATACAAACAAGGTGATTTCCTGGAGGAGGTAACAGCTCAACTTTACGATGAGGAAGCCCAGCAATTTCTTGCAGATCGATTTGTCATTGGAACTTGCCCTAAATGCGGTTACGAAGAGGCTTATGGAGATCAGTGTGAAAACTGCGGTTCTTCGCTTAATGCAACAGACCTTATAAACCCAAAATCGACAATTTCGGGTGCCGTACCAACCCTTAAAGAAACCAAACATTGGTTCCTGCCCTTAGACCAGTATGAAGATTTTTTAAAAGAATGGATCATAGTTGGTCATAAAAACGACTGGAAACCTAACGTTTATGGCCAATGTAAATCATGGATAGATGATGGGTTAAAACCAAGAGCCGTAACACGCGACCTGGATTGGGGAATCCCCGTTCCTGTTAAAGGAGGCGAAGGGAAAGTATTATACGTTTGGTTTGATGCGCCTATAGGGTATATTTCATCTACCAAAGAATGGGCCGCCAGAACAGGAAAAGACTGGGAATTATACTGGAAGGCAAAAGACACCAAACTGGTTCATTTTATCGGAAAAGACAATATCGTTTTTCATTGTATTATTTTTCCAAGCATGCTTAAGGCACATAAGGACTATATTTTACCTGAAAATGTTCCGGCCAATGAATTTCTTAACCTGGAGGGAAATAAATTATCTACTTCTAAGAACTGGGCGGTTTGGCTTCATGAGTATCTGGAAGAATTCCCTGATATGCAGGATGTTTTGCGCTATACACTTACTGCAAACGCACCGGAAACCAAGGATAATGATTTTACATGGAAAGATTTTCAGGCACGAAACAACAATGAACTGGTGGCCATTTTTGGCAATTTCATAAACAGGGTTGTGGTGCTTACCAACAAATACTTTGATGGAGTTGTCCCTGGGCCAAATCAATTTACACAAGTTGATAAAGATACTTTAGAGACTTTAAAATCATATCCCGGAATAATTTCAGACTCTATTGAACGCTATCGCTTTCGTGAGGCAAGTCAGGAATTAATGAACCTGGCCCGTCTGGGTAATAAATATCTGGCAGATGAAGAACCATGGAAGGTTATCAAGGAGGATAAAGACAGAGTACAGACCATAATGTATGTAGCACTTCAAATAGCTGCAGCTCTTGCCGTTCTGACTGAACCTTTTTTACCCTTTACCTCGGCAAAATTGAAAAGAATTTTGTCTATCGTGGAAAACACCTCTTCTCCGAATTCTGAGCTTGCAGAACTCTCCTGGCCTGATGTTACAAAAAAAGAAACCCTGCTGCCAGAAGGTCTCCAAATAGGTGAACCTGAATTGCTATTCCGAAAAGTAGAAGACCAGGAAATACAAGCACAACTAAGCAAACTGGAAGCCACAAAAAAAGTCAACGAATCTGAAAATAGAGCTGTTATGCCGCAAAAAGAGACCATAAATTTCGAAGATTTTACCAAAATGGACTTACGCGTGGGTACCATTTTAGAAGCTGAAAAGATGCCCAAAACTAAAAAACTCATGGTTCTTAAGGTAGATACAGGAATAGATACGCGGACAATCGTTTCTGGTATTGCCGAAAGTTTCAGTCCTGAAGAAATCATAGGAAGACAGGTAACCGTGCTGGTGAATCTTGCGCCCAGGGCACTCCGGGGAGTAGAAAGTGAAGGCATGATTTTAATGACTGAAAATAAAGAAGGGAAACTGATATTTCTTAACCCGAGCGAGGAAGGGGTTGCAAATGGGGAACCCATAAATTAGGACCATTCAATGATTGTCCGGTTGGGCGATACCCCTTGTTACTTCAATACATAATATATATTTCATGGAACTCGTCCCATTTATTGCCCGCTATACCAAACTGCCAGTAAAGAGCATCCAAAATACTATTGACTTACTTAATGAAGATTGTACGGTTCCCTTTATCTCCAGGTATAGAAAAGAACGAACCGGTAATCTGGATGAGGTTCAAATAGGTCATATTGTAACACATAAACTACAATATGAAATATTGGAGAAACGCAGAAGTACAATTCTAAAATCTCTTGAAGAATATAATGTTCTGACCAAGGAGTTGCAAACCAAAATTAGCGAGGCTACAACACTAGCCCTTTTGGAGGATTTATACCTCCCCTTCAGAAAGAAACGTAAAACCAAGGCTGAAGTAGCTAAAAATAATGGTTTGGAAGGCTTGGCCAAAATAATCATGGCGCAAAATACCGACAACCTTGATGCAATTGCCCCAAAATTCTTCAATAAAGCAGTGCAGAGTTCAGCCCAGGCACTCGAGGGCGCCAGACATATAATCGCTGAATGGATCAATGAGCGAAGCGATATCAGGAACCTGATACGTTTCCAACTGAATAGATATGCCCTGCTCTCCACCAAGCTGGTAAGTTCTAAAAAAAATGAAGAAAAAGCCCAGAAGTACAGGGACTATTTTGATTGGAGCGAACCCCTTTCCAAGTGTCCTTCCCATCGTTTATTGGCAATTCTGCGGGCAGAAAATGAGGGTTTTATTAGGACAAAACTGGAAATAGACCAGGATAGGGTGTTTTACCAAATTGAAGAAAAACTTGTTTTGCGCAACAATGCCTGTTCTTCGCAAATCAAAATAGCCATACAGGATGCCTTTAAACGTTTGCTATTTCCTTCCCTTTCTAATGAGACATTTAAGATTGCTAAGGAAAAAGCTGATGAGGCCGCCATCGCGGTATTTTCCAAAAACCTGAAACAACTATTACTTGGAGCACCCCTGGGCGAAAAACGAATAATGGCAATTGATCCCGGGTTTAGAACAGGCTGTAAGCTTGTTTGTTTAAATGAACGGGGTGACCTGGAACACAATGAGACTATCTATCCTAATGCTCCACAAAACGACCGTAAAGGGGCTATGAAAAAAATCAGTTCCCTGACAGATGCTCATAAAATAGAGGCCATTGCTATTGGCAACGGAACTGCTTCGCGAGAGACCGAACAACTTATTAAACATATTCAGTTTAGAAATCCTATAGAAGTTTATGTAGTAAGTGAAGCCGGGGCATCAATCTACTCGGCTTCCAAAATAGCGCGTGACGAATTTCCCAATTATGATGTAACCGTTCGTGGTGCGATTTCCATCGGCAGGAGATTGGCAGATCCCCTTGCAGAATTGGTTAAACTTGACCCAAAATCGATAGGAGTTGGACAATATCAGCACGATGTGGATCAAGAAAGCTTAAAAAGATCATTGGATACTGTAGTGGAAAGCTGCGTGAATTTTGTTGGTGTAAATATCAATACTGCCAGTGTTCCCCTATTAACCCATGTTTCAGGTTTGGGCCCAAAATTAGCCGAAAACATTGTGAATTACAGAAACCAAAATGGAGCCTTTTCCAATAGGGAGGAAATAAAAAAAGTGCCAAGATTAGGTAGTAAGGCATTTGAACAAGGAGCTGCTTTCTTACGTATAAAAGGGGGTAACAATCCTCTGGACGATTCTGCTGTGCACCCGGAGAGCTATAGTATTGTTCAAAAAATGGTCAAGGACAATCAAATGGCAATAACAGAGCTCATTGGCAACAAAGAAGTTCTTCAAAAAATAGATCTCAAGGCCTATTGCACTGATAATGTGGGCCTGCCCACCTTGAAGGATATCATCGGGGAGCTCGAAAAACCAGGCCTGGACCTTAGGGAAAAAGCAAAAGTCTTTACCTTTAATCAAAATATCAGGAGCATCACGGATATAAGAGAAGGACAATTATTGCCGGGTATAGTGAACAATATTACCAATTTTGGCTGTTTTGTGGATCTTGGGATTAAAGAAAGTGGCCTAATCCATATTTCACAGCTTTCCGATACTTTCGTTAAAGATGTAAACGAACATGTAACTCTTCACCAACAAGTTGTAGTAAAGGTATTGGAGGTAGATATTGATCGAAAACGCATCCAACTTGCTTTATATAAGTAGCATATATATTTCTGAATATTGGAAATGGATGATATAATCCTATCATTCGCCTTTCAACTTATTTTGTATTTTAACAACGTAAACTAAACATCCAATTCATGAATATAGAATTAAGGCAGATTCTGCGCAGTGCTGTGATTGCCTTATTTGCAATTTTTTCTCTTTGCCTTAGCAGCTGTGCTGAAAAAAAAGAAGATAAAAAAATTGAGGCCAAAACCCTCAAAGCAACTCCTAAATTAAAAATTATTTTTGATTCAGACGCCAATAACGAGTTAGACGACCAGCACGCTCTTGCCTATTTACTATTTAACGGGGATAGCTTTGAAGTAGAGTCGGTAACCGTAAATGCCACCTACAACGGCGGTGACATACAGGGACATTATGATGAAGCTTTACGCGTAATGAAACTGTGCAATTTAAACAATGAAATTCCTTTGTTAAAAGGAGCGAATGGTAATTTTAGTGACATTAGCAATGTGTGGAATCCGGAGGAATATGACGGCCAGAAAGGGGTAGATCACATCCTGGAGGCAACTAAAAAAGATTCCCTGGTTATAATTGCAGTGGGTAAATTAACAAACATTGCATTGGCCTTAAAAAAGGATCCTTCTTTTGCGGAACGAACCAAAATAGTATGGCTGGGATCTAACTATCCGGAGCCTGGGGAATACAACCAGGACAATGACACCATAGCCATGAATTATGTATTAAATAGCAACATCCCCTTTGAAATGGTTACCGTACGCTATGGCAAACCTTCCGGTACCGATGCTGTTAAAGTAACGAAGGAAGAAATAAACAGGAAAATGCCCGGTCTTGGACCTACTTCAATAGAACCGGTTACAGGCAGGCATGGAGG